>JAPDPQ010000006.1 GCA_034506395.1 candidate division KSB1 bacterium
TCATTATAATTACAGTTTCAATCCTTGTTTTAGTGGAAGCGGCTCTCAAACTTCAAATTCGGGAAAAGTCTTTTTTGGGATAGAAATGTTTCAATCCTTGTTTTAGTGGAAGCGGCTCTCAAACAGATCCTAATGTTTAATGCATTATAAAATGTAGCCTTCAGATATTTTTTTCGGCGACGATCTTAGGTTAATTTCGCATTCTTTTGGACTAGTTTTTGTCCAATTTTCGATAGATTTACATATATTTTTCGTACGGTAACCCTCAGATATTCTATTTTTTATCATTCTTGCCTCTCTCACACACAAATATTTTTATAACAGCAGTCGGCACATTTGGCTCTGGACCTGGTGCGCGATGGAAATTTACCTGTCAGGATTATGTCAAAAATTTGCTCAATGGCTTTCTTTGCCTGGAGACGCTCGCGATCTCCGATGGGTATTGTGAGCAAATGGTTCTTGCTACGAACGAACACAAGGAAACCGCGCTGCACTGGCAATTCATAATTATCCTCAATCATCAGTGCTTGAAGGGTTAGCTGAAACTTGTAAGTCCGAAAGAGGCGCTCACGATAGCTGGCAAATTTATATTCCATCGGAGCAAGGGTACCGTCCTTGAGCCATAATACTTCGTCTAATAAACCTCTGATATGATGTTTTGGACTGTTTAAATATACTGAAATTTCCTTTTTGATGCAACCAATTTTTTTGCGAAGATAGTCCTTGTTGATGCGCTGCTTATTTTCATGGACGCTCCTACCAAGCTGGACTTTGAGCCGCAATTCCTCATGTTGGGGAATATTTAGGCATTCCATGAAATAAATGAATCTTGGACAGAACAGAAATTCCAAGACCAGCGACGGCGTCACCGAGAGTTCTACGGCCTCGCTAAAAGAATTTGGTTCTGATCTCATCGGTCACCATTTTTTTATCAAATGCCTGTCCCAATAATTTGACCTTTTTGAAATCATCGCGGCATAATGGGAAGATATAAACTGAATCTTTCTCAAGATCGATAAGTCGTTCGATCTTCAGGCTCAATTGATCGATTTGATTGAGGTTCAGTTCACCCAGGAACACAGATTTTTGAACGCGATAGATGCCAGCGCTGAGACAGGCTTTGGCGACTTTGGTGCGCGTTTTGGTTTTGATGATGTCGTAGATAACCCAGACCAGCATTGTCCCAAAGGTTTAGTTGTAGAAGTTGATTATTCAAATGACTTTCAAGCATTGCGTGATGTCCTCTTTTTGAAAATTAAAGTTCTCAAATCAGGTTGATTTGATTTTTTTTCGCCGATTATCTTGTTATCGACGATGCTCGGGCATAATATAAAAGTCAAATTGATTGTCATCAAAACTTTTATCGAGAAGCAAAATGGCTGATCATGTCCTCTGGTCGTGCTGTTTAATGAGCGAATTGGCCAGATGATGACAATCAAATTGAATGATGTCTTTGAGCTTGATGTTACGCCCTCGATGGCGCACGGTGGTCTCCATTCGTTCGTTAAAGGCGGTAATCAGCGCTTTTTTTCCCTCTTTGTTAAGCATGATTCCGTTTTTGATTGGGTCGAAATATTCCTTTTTGACTTGGCGTTTGCTGAACATATAGAAGACGGTTTTGTCGCCGATGATGCGATATGGTTCGATGAGGTCGAACACCAGAGACTTTTTGTTGTAATTATCGGTATGGAGAAATCCGACAAAGGGATCGAGACCGGCGATGATACAGGCTTTTTCGACCTGGCTGTAAAGGATGCCGTAGCAGTAGTTGAGCATGGCGTTGAATTCATCTTTGGCAGGCTGACGGCTACGGCCCTGGAATTTGAATCTGGGGGGAATAAGCTCGGCCAAAGCAGCAAAATAGCTGCGGCTGGCACTGCCCTCCAGGCCCATGATCTCGGACCGCTTTTGTTCGATGGTGCCTTGTAGTTGGCCAAGGCGTTCTCGAGCGGATCGCAGCGCCTGGATATGGTCTGTGATCTGCGCCGCTTTGTTCTCTCGGTGTCGGCTGAGTTCTTCGAGAAATTGAATCTGATGCTCGAGCTTTTGTTGTTCCCACTCGATAACCAGGTTGAGCCCTGCATCGGTCTCTGCTAACTCTAATTGTCGGCGCCGGATCAGCGTAGTGGAGCCAAGTTTAGGTTGCCAGATGCGGGCATAGGGATTGCCAAAGTTATCCAAAAACACGATATCGATGTTATGTTTGATCGCTAGTTCGATGGCGTCACTGGAGAAAATGACGCCGGTGGTGATGAGGATCGATTCGATCTTGTTTACAGAAATCTGTTGTTTCTGCTGATCGGTTTTGATCTCGAAGCAATCCTCGATCTTGTGAAGGTAACTTCCATAGGTGTTGAGCACAAGTTGCATAGCTGAGCTCCATTATTTTTACCTTCCGCTGGCCCTTTATTTGGAAAGAAAGGGCGCTTAGGATATTGCAAAAAATTTTCGAGTGTCGTGCTACATAGAATCCAATAAATAATTTCGGAGCTAATAATACTTAACCAACTGGTCGAGAGTGATTTGTTGTACGGTTCCAAAACCACGGGAGACGGATTTGCCCAATCCCAGTAAATCTGGTATTAGAAAATTGGTTGCGAAAAAACCGGTAAAGCCAGACATTGGCAGACCTTTGAGTTTGATGAGCCGCAGCCGTGTATCGGCGGAGACCTTGATTTGCCCAGGAACGGTGTAGCCCAAAGCCTTGGCTAGGGAAATCATGTTGCCGATCAGCACCCGATTGAGCAGTTCGAACCGTGCCTCCGCATCTTGGTTTTCCTGATAGAATTGATAGTTTCTTTGGTTTAAGCCCAACCAGGGGCTGAGGAAACGGTAAAACTTGAGCTCATCGGTCAGCCCAAATTCGGCTTCAGTGACCAAGATCTGTTTTTCGTGGATGGGAATGGCCAGGTCACCAATGGTCATTTCGTTCACCTGGTAATAGATTTGTTTCAAGATCTCCGCCCCTTCGCCGAGGCCGATGACGACTGGTTTGTAGTCGATCACTTTGTACTGCACCAGAGGATAGGAATAGAGATATTTTTTCGCCTCGATGTGGTGGTGCAGTTCGATGTACTCTGGAAACTTGCTGGCGAAGAAGCCGCGCAGCTTTGGGACATCACGCAGGAAAAATTTTTGGTTTCCGAGCGTGAGGGTTAGGAGTTGGAGTTTGGGCATAGTTTGAGGTTGCATATTCCACAAATGCTTCAAATTAAATTTTAATGATAGTCCCAAATCCTCGAGAGACGGATTTACCAAGGCCCCATAAGTTTGGAATTTGAAAATTAACTGAAAAATTTCCTATGAAACCAAGCATTCGGTTGCCCTTTAAAATTGCTGGAACTTCCTCTAATTGGGCTTTAGCTATTATATCTCCTGGAACAGTAAATCCGAGCCCTTTACATAGAGAAATTATGTTTCCAATCAAGATTCTTTCAAGCAAAATTTTTCTTTCTCTTTTGTGAGATGATAGATATTTCCGATAATTATCTTCATTTAAACCTAACCAGGGGGCAATAAAAGAATAGAATTGTTCCGATTTTGAAATTCCAATTTTGCTTTCATTGCTTTCTAAATTAATACGAATTACTTTCAGAAAATCATTGCCCAGCTTTACATTGGTAATGCTTTGAATTTTTTCTGTTACGGCTATACCCTCGGCAAGGCAGATTATGCATGCATAGCCATTTAGAATTTTATATTGAACTCTTGGATAGGAATATATCAAACCGCCTGGAGCATGATTATGGAAAAGGGTTTCCTCTGGAAATTTGCCAGCAAGATAGCCTCGAATTCCAATGGCATCTTCGGGGACAAGCTGCTTTTCTGTTATTAAAGAAATATTTGCAGAAGGAACTACTAATTCTTTTTTTAATCTGGAGTCAATCATTTCGTTTTGGCTTTCCTTCCCTTTTTAGATTCTTCTTGAACAAAATTTGGTTTTTCGGGACTGAATACAGCAGCTAATTTTTCCCCTCGTACCAAAAAGCATTCGTCAGCAATCTCGAAAGAATAGCTTTCCTGCGGATAATATGTATCTGCTTCATGGCTAAGAGGTGCTAAATACCTCTGCAGCTCAGCTTCTGGTGAAATAGGGTCGGATTGCATATAAAAGACGGTTGATTTAGATTCAGGCACCGAATTGAGCGAACCAGGGATAATTAGATTGAATGGTGAGACCGTATTCACCTTAACAATTGCACCTTTATTTATTTTGACGATCTCAGTTTCTTTAGATAACTTAAGACAAGTGACCAATGACTCGCTGTCACCCAAATAGATCGGAGATGAAAGCAAGGCATCAGCAAGGTTACTTGCTAAAGAATTTCTTTCGTCGTTGAATAAAATTAGGCAAGAAATCGCAGGCGCAAAGGCAAATTGTCTGATCAAAGCATTCATCGGAACTACTCGAACAGTGCACGCGGAAATTGCTATTGGATACTCCGATCTTGAGGTTGCCCCGATGATCGCCTGGTGCAAATTTTTTAAATGATCAACAGGATTTCCTCCAAATCGCATCCATAACGCATTTGCACAAAGCCCTTTTATGGTCGATGGTGGCGGTAATGGATAAGTGCGAGCACATTGATAGGAGTAGGGCACCCTTATCGAGTACATCGAAGATACTCGAAGGGTAAACTCTATGGCAACCATACCAGCCTCCTTATAGTCTATTTAAAATTTCATTAAAGATTTCCTGTACTGTGTTTTTTGCATTTTTTAAGCCTTCACCATAAGTCCACCAAGAAACACTATCGCCAAGAGATTCAAGTAGCGCAATAGATTCTTCAAATCCATTTGAGTATATTGGACTGATGAGATTAGGAATCGGCTTATCAGGGTTTGAAAGTGCCGCCAATAATCCCAGGCATTTTGTGTGTGGTAAAGCATGGGATTGGGAGGCTCCGAAAGAACCAATAACGAGTGGCAACAGAGATTGAACCGCAAGTTTTTGACGATCCTGAATAGTACCATTGATTAATCGATTATCTATTGTTTTTCCGATACGACTCAACTCAATGTTGCTGATAAAAGAGAATACACCAGATGAGTAAGATTTATAAAAAATCATTTGCGAAGTATCTTGAGTACCTGCCGTTGCTGCTGTGCCAGAAGCAACTCGCGAATGAATCACCTGTTTACTGGTGGGATTAGTTCCCAGAACAGGCAATAGCCATGAAAATGAAGCACAAGAAGATCTCCTTGGTGCATTTGTCATTTTTTCAGTAGAAAGGAAACCATGCACATCACAAATGACACAGCTTTGGATGGCATTCAATTCATCTTTTGCGTCCGATTGTCGATCAGGTTGACCGTCGTTACAGAGCCTACACAAGGGCAGCTTTTTTTCCAAAGCATATTTACGCATGTACTCCTGGTGCCAATGTTTCATCATCCGTCCGCTTACAGCGGGCATTTCGGGTAAAGGTTCGCCATTCTCAGCCACCATTCTGATTTGTCGAATATCTAAAGATTGTCCAACACTGCCTTCATTATTGAGATCATGGACATTTAAAAGTAATTTTGCAGCAATCGAAAGATAACCAGCCATTTTATGCCTCCTGTATTTTAAAATAGGTGAATGCTAAGAGAGCAATTAAGGTTTTTATCGCTTGAAATTGCTCACTATTTTCATTGATAAGCTGTAACAGCTTTTGAATTGTGCTCTGACCTGGTAAAAAAGGTTTGTGCTGCTTCTTAGGATCGAGCATCGCACTTTGGGCATCTCTCTGTGCATCAAGTAAGAGACGAGCGAATTCATCAGCATCTCGTGCTTTGCGAAGATTATCGACATAGCCAAAATTTCGATCCCTGACAAAATACTGAAGCATGTCAGCGACTTCTTTGATGACTTTGAATTCGTCGCCTTCTAAAAGAGTTTTTTTCATCTTTAGCACCTCCGTTATAAAAAATTCAGTTGTTGACCAGGGCAACAAAGCTTTGCTTTCTGTTGCACTGGAATATGATTTGGCAAAATCTATCAAAGCTGTTGATTCTCCGCTCTGAAGAGCCCTCGATAGAAAACCCAAAAGCTTACTTCGATCATCCAGTCGATAGCAATTCTGAACTAATGATCTATTATAAATTAGCTTTAAAAATCCTATCTCGGCTTGTGCAGGCTGTTCTACTTGAAAACCAAAGCGGGGAGCATTGCCACTACTGTCAATTCGACTAACAAAAAATGCATCGACAGCACCTTCGAGCGGCACAATCAAATGCGGGTGCAGGGCTAATAATGATAATAGCCCACTTGAGGCAGGGATATCTTCTAAATTTCCACGAACGTGCTTTGCAGCCGAAAGGTATTGGATCAATGATTCGCCTTGTATTTCTCCCCTAAAATGAGGCAGAAAGAAAAATCGCTCCTTTTTTTGTCTGTTGGTGGAGCTAATCGAAATATCTATTTGGAAAAAGTTAGTACCCGCAAGGGCTGCAGCTCCGCAATAGGGACATATAGGTAGTGTTATCTGGTAGGTAGCATTATCACGTTTTGGCGGCTGTCCTAATTGAGGCGAAAATGCCAATAGTGCTCCGAATATTTTCTCTTCTTTAGAAACTGCATGACCACAGGCTGAAGAATGAGCCCCCATTCGTTTTTCCGTCATATCCGAAAAAATTTCTTCTAAATTAGCAAGACCTTTTAGAAGCTTCTTTCCAAAATTAGCAACTCCTACTGCTTGTTTATCTAAATGAAGCGGCCTAAACCCCGGAGTTCGCAGCAGTAGAGATTGATCAGCCAATTTATTTTGACATAACCAGCCCAAACTACTAGCCAGAAAATTAGAGGGATTTGCATTTGTAGATATCCTTACTTCATAACGGTCAAATTGCTCCACTAAAGTGATTTTTTCTGGATCGACTGAATTCAAAGCAGCAGCACAAAGCCCTAATGCAATCCGCATTTCAAAATCAGGAAGTCCCGTACCAGGAGTATAAAACGTTCTGATCTGATTCATGGCAATATTCCTCCCTGAAGATAAATATTTAAAATTGATTGATGCCATTCAGGCGATTCTACCTTTTCACCTTCTTCATCTTCATCATGCTCAATTTGCGGCCGCTGGGCTGCTGCGCGCCAGTCACAGACTTTCAAGATATGGTGGATAGCAAGCGCTTGTAATCGGTGTTGGTGTTGCTCAATTTGTTTTGGGCAACGCGACCATAGGCGTAAACGTTGGGCAATCTTCTCTAGATCATGAAGTTTTATTGAGCTCAATGGATTAAATTTCAAACCAGGAATTGCAATTTGATCGCAAGAGCGCTGAAACGCATCTTCTGCCCCATCCGCCCAGCGAAATTCTTCAGTTCCGTATTTTACCAGGCCACGATTTATTGAATCTTCCGCGGGGTACTCCAGATTCGCTTTTGCCAGTCCGCTATCAAGGTGATGCATCAAAATAGCCAAACTTCCTGCATTTTTCAAATCATCATTCTCAGTTATAAAAAAATCCATGAGGTAAGGCGCTCCTAATGTAGCATGGGGGGGTTTAGATTTGTTCTTTCTTTCATCCTTTGGAAGATGGATATTTTCTTGCCATGGCTGGGTCAATTTGCCAATATCATGACATAAGATGGTTGACTGGATAAAATCATTGACGATATTTTGATGTAGATTAAATAGCCGTCTCAGAGTCGGTACAAATCTATTAGCTATTCTTTTCCAGGCTTCTAGGCAAAGGTGAATATGTTTTTCATAAAGTTCATTGGGTGCGCTCCAAATTATAAAATCAGGCATGATTGGCCCTCCTCGGTTTCATCAGCTTTTTCTTTATGCTCTAATCTAAGTCCGATGTCTTCATCATAAATATTTTTATCATCAGAAATGAGAACATAAGTTTGAAACGGCTTCACACGTTTCTTATCTAATTCATTTTCAAGACTGCTTTTTCCGAAATCATAAGGTCTTAATAGATCTGTTTTCTTGCTGACAAGATACTTGAAATTCAAATTAACTATATGCTGGCGCAATTCAGAATATGGCAAGTAGATGCCCTGTTCGGATTTTTTCTTGCCCCGCCTTTTATCTTCTTTTGATATCTGTGCTGAAGAACTCAATAACTGATCAATGCGACTTTTGGAGATTACTGCCAAAGTGCAATACATATCTTCTCGCGCCGATAAATTCCAAGGCACTTCATCAGCATAGAGCGTGGCGTCAAACAATTGTCCCAAAGCTCCTCGAGCTTCTATGTCGTCGGTATGATATTTCATCTCATTACAAAAGGCAGTGGTAGCAGACCAATCGACAAATAGATTCTGCGGTGCTTTGTGTTTCAAGTATTCCCATGCAATACCAGCATATTCTCCACTTTTAATTCCCTCAAATTGACTTGGTGAATCTTTTTTATTATCAACGTAAGGGAAAGCCTGCCCCCATTCATCATCATTGATTAATGAATCAGTTCCCATGGGCCGAACAATAATTACTCGCCCATTCCCTCCCCATCTTGCCACACGCCCAACACGCTGGACAAGTGCATCGGCTGCTGCACATTCTGTGATCAAAAGGTCACAGCTAATATCAAGACCAACTTCGCAGACTTGGGTTGAAATTATGATTCCAGATTTGGAATTTTCTTTGCCAAAACTATCAACAGCAATTGTTTCTTTAGAATCACGATCTTTTGTCGCAAATCGTGAGTGAAGCAAAGTTATAAAATCATCTCGCTTTTGGAGACTAATAGCTAAATTTTGAGCGACGTCTACACGATTGGCAATGATTAATATTTTTTTCCCTTTGTTCTCATTAAGAAGCTTAAGCAATTTTGCTGATGCAAAGCTATTCTCAATTAATCCCCAATCCTGTAGTTCCCATTGAATGAATCTATCTGAAGTTGACTTTGAATTCGTTTCGGAATATTCTATTTTTTCAGGTCTGCCAAAATTTGAAAATAAATCATCTTCTAAAGTCCTGGGCATGGTAGCTGTCATTACAATTGTTGGTATTCGACTTACATTAAGTATTTCTATCATAGCACGCATAAGTGAATGGGTGTATGGCGAGTATAAATGTGCCTCATCAAATACCACCATAGAATTAGCTATTGCACCAGCAGGAAGATCGAAATGCTTTCCTACCTGGGGTTTTGAACGCGCATATCCATATAAAAATTGATCAAAAGTAGTAACGCATATATCTGCAAAGAAAAGAGGATCCAGCGAGCTTGTTCCATGTTCTATTCCAACAATAAGAGATCTTCCAATTAATTCTTTAATTCTATTTGCATATTTCTGAATCCTATCTTTGATTTGATTACACAACGCTCGGGTAGGCAAAACATAGATCAATCTTGGTGCAATAATCCAATCATTTTTTATTGCTTGGACTAAATAAGGAATTATGACTGCTTCAGTTTTTCCATAACCGCAAGGCAATCTTAAAAATAAAAGCTTTTCTTTCTTCTCCTGCTGACTCAATATTTCAAAAACCAAAGATTGTTCTGAATAAGGCGAGAAATTACAAATAGAATGATAAATTTCATTAAAATTCATATTAATTCTCCATTAAATAGAGATGATTTAATTTTTTAAGTAACACACTATCTATAAATAGCTCAGCTTTTTTTAATATAAATCATTAATCTTAGCAACAAACACCAAGCCCCAGAGGCATGACAGAGAAATTTTGACCTGAAAATACTAGAAATTCTTTGGAAGCTGTTCGGATGTTATCAGATTGATAATAAATATATCTTAAATTAGCCTCTTACTCATCTTAACATTTTCATTTTTAAAGATAAAATAAACCTGAACGATAAACAAGCATTTTAAACTTTTATCCTCAAGAGCTCAATACAACCCCATCATCTTCTCTATCTCCCTTTTTATCGACGTCCTCAAAACCTCTGGCGCAATCACCTCCACCTCAGCCCCGAATTGCAACACCCAATGGAGCACATTTTGCAAGCCTTGGACATCCATCTCCATCATCAAACCGCCATCCTCCAGCTCAGTGAGCTTTTGGGTGTTATGCCAGCGCCGCTCGCGGATCCAGCGCGCCTGGTAAGGGGTGAATTTCAGAACCACATGATAAATTTCTCCCCCGCAAATCAGATTGAAGCTATGCTGCAAGAGCTTTTCAATCGAGAAATCCCTAGGACGTCGAAAATGCAGTTGAGTAGGTTCGATCTGAATGATGCGGCTCAAGGCAAATATCCGCACATCGCCCCGCAAATGACAATAGCCAATCAGATACCAATTGGCATAGTGATTGTGCAGTAGATACGGGTCGACCAGTCGCTTAGTCTGCTCACCGCTATGATAGGCGTGATAGGCAATATTTACCCTCTGTTCGTTCAGGATCGCCTGTTGGAGCAGCTCAAAATACTCGCGTTCAATCTTGGAGCTAGGCAGCGGTTCAAATGAAACAAAGTCAGCATCTTGTTCAACATCCTCCCGATCTGGGATAAAGGACAGGATTTGCTGAATGGCAGTTTTAATGTCTTCGTAATAAGGAGTGTTTTCATATTGTGTCAAAAAGCGCTTATGAATGATCAATGAAATGATTTGTTTTTCGCTCAGTTGCAGGGCTGGAAAGAAATAGTTGGGCTTGGCATAATAATAGCCATTCCTTCGTGCATCAAACTCGATAGGCGCTTGGATCATGTCGCGCATGTATTGGATATCGCGCGCAATGGTCTTGGGGCTCACCTCGATTTCGCGAGCCAAGGAAGTGCAATTCGGATATTTGTTCTCCCGTATCCGCTGATCGATGATCATAAGCCGATGAATTACTGGGCGAGAATATTTCATGCTAAAGCTCCCTTCTTTTAGGGCCCTTGATTTCTACATAGTGAATAAATGTTGAACAAATATCCGGTGCTGCTACGCATGCATGAGTCGCATTGATTCTGATAAATCGGACGCGATAAGATACCTTCATTCCAAAGCACGTCGTCAAAATTATAAATCGATTCTGTTTTTTAGAACAATGAGAGAGAACAGATTTTCATTCCTGCTAAATAGAAGATAGCGATCGTTGCGAGGATCCACCAGTGGTCGGAGAAGGGACAATTTGCGATAGTCGGATGAGTTTCAAAATTCCTCGCTTCGATTTCAATAGGATGATTCTTAAGCGTGCGGAATTTTAAAATTGTACCTAAAATATAGCAACGAGGATCGGACATTGATAGACCTAGGATCAACTTTTTTTGCAAAATGTGATATTTTAAAAATATTGCCTTCGATTTAAATATGAAAGCACAACTATTATTTTGACGATTGGAGAAATTTTAGCGAGATAAAATTTATCACAAATTAACATAAAATTCAAGATTTTTTTGTAACCATTAATTGAACTCAGTTCAGCACCGCGAATCCCAATCATCCCATCGTCAAGTTAACGGATTTGTCTCGAATTCTGATGGTCGAGAAAGGGAACCTATGGTTAGCTCAACCATTGTGCTGTCTGGGGAACTCATCAGCGCTTAATCCTGCCTGGGAGAATAAATTCATAGCGCTGATGCAGCACTCTAGTCTTGATCCAGCGGTCAATTCGACGAAAACTGAGAAACAGTGTCCAGATGAGTCGATCTTCCCGATAATATTTATTGACCTCTTGCTCGCTCAACGGTTTGAGATCGTCGGTAAGCCTCTGGTTAATGATCTCCAGCACCATCGGGATCAATTGTGGTCGCCCCTCTTTAAATAAATTTGCGGTGAGATCGAGATAAACCAGACGCTGATCGTAATAGCGGGTCATGACGTCGTCCAGAAAGAACAAGCGGAGGATCCAGCGGAGAAAGCCTGGGGCACTGCGCAATAATGGTTCAGGATCCATTTGTTCAACTCCATTTTTGCGAAACAGTGGGGTGCTGGTGTCGATGAAATAGAGCCGGTCCTCGTGCCATACCCAGTTGGATAATTGACCATCCAGCGAGAGCTCAATGGTTGGCCGATTGTGGCGATTGAACTGCCAAACCTTCTCGATTTCAGTCACCACGCGCTCAATCAATGGAGCAATTTGGGAGGGCTCGAGCTGGTGGATCAGACGGTGGACGAAGCTTTCGGTGGGGAACTGTTGTTGAGCGATGTAAAGCGAGATGATTGGCCGCTGCGAGGCAACAATGATCGCCTCGTCCTCTGGCAAGCTTAAGCCCGCTTGTCTCAGGCTGTCGCAATATTCCCGATATAATCGGGCGTAGCGATTCGCAGCTTCATTGGAACGGAACAGTGGCATTCGTTTATAAGCCACGCTGGTGTCGTCTTTGATTTGAAAAATCGTAGAAATTTCCCCATAGCCCAAAATTTTGGCCGGGATCGGCGAGCCAGCGAGATTTTGTGGATCGAGTTGGGATTCGAATTGAGCGAGCAAGTTCATATCAATTTTCATAGCCATGACTCCTGTAAAAATCTCGATAACTGCAGAGCAAATGAAGAGCTCATAAATTGAAGGAAGACGATTTGCACGCAACACCTTCGAATCAGGTATTGAAATCAAGAAATTGAAGACCACGGCCCAATCCCATGCGAATGCTCGAAACTCTTGCATGGGAGGATTTTTCTATTCCGTTTTGCGAAATTCCAAAGCCTCTGTCTGCCATACATTATCGGGCTTCATCAGAACAATTTTTCAATTTTTCTTTTCAATCGAACAACTGGTTTCAAGCGCCGCGCTGCGGAAAGCGCATGGTCCAATTGATTCATGACCCAATCGACCTGTTCGAAGCTGATGTCCAGCGGCGGGAGCATTTGGCAAACAGATGTATCGTTGTTGGCATACACTAAAAGCAGATCGTTATCGTAGGCGGTTTTGGTGAGGATTGGGCCAGAGAGCTCTTCGCTGAGCTTCAGCCCCATCATCAGGCCGAGCTGGCGCAATCCCAGCAAAAAGCGGCTATGCTTTTTTCGTAATGCTTCGATGCCAGAAGCGAAATGGCGTGCCAGGTTATTGACATGTTCGAGGAATGAAGGCGCGGACGAGATTTCCAGCACCTTTTTGGCGATGACGCATCCGATCTCCGCGCCACCGAATGTGGAGATATGGATAAAGGGATCGGGATGAAACACCGCCTCGAGGGGCTGGCGCAGGATGGTAGCGCTGATCGGATATAATCCGCCAGAGAGGCCCTTGCCGAGCACGACAATGTCTGGGATGATATCGTAATGCTGGAACGCCCAGAGCTTTCCGGTGCGTCCCAAGCCAGTCTGGACTTCGTCAAGAATGAGGAGGACGTTGTTCCGATCGCAGAGCTGTCGCACGGCCTGGAGATATTCAGCAGACGGGACGACAATCCCCATGGTTGCTGGAACGGTTTCGAGGATCACAGCGGCGGTATCGCCGTCGATGGCATCCGCTAGGGGTTCGATTTGGCCAAATGGCACCTGAAGGAAGCCTGGGGCAGGTGGTCCAAAGGGAAGTCGATATTTAGGATCCCCAGCGGCCAGCGCCAGCCCAGTAT
Source organism: candidate division KSB1 bacterium (assembly GCA_034506395.1). Lineage (NCBI taxonomy): Bacteria > Pseudomonadati > Candidatus Zhuqueibacterota bacterium. The sequence continues at coordinate 13,401 of JAPDPQ010000006.1, forward strand.
GGCCATGGTAGCCACCTTGAGCGGAAATGATCTTTGTCCTTTTCGTAAAGGCTCGTGCCACCTTAAAAGCGAGATCGATCGCTTCGCCGCCGCCCACGCCAAATACCGTGTAGTTCAAGTCCCCAGGCATCAATTGGGCAAGGTAAGCAGCCAACTCGGCCCGCGCAGCGCTCATTAAATGATGATTACCTATGTCATACTCATCCAGGGTCCGACGCAGCAATTCAATCAGCACTGGATGGCGATGCCCCAAATTAAACACCCCTCCGTTGCAATGAAGGTTGAACAGGCGCTTATTGCCGTCATAATCCCATAAATAAGGCCCCTCGCGCCGGCCCATGACAAAATCCATCCCATATTTTTTGAAAAATGCAGCCTTGCCCCAGGAAACATGATCCCGAAATGTAGCGATAATTCGCTGCTTCTCGGTGGATGGCTTACTTTTTGAAAATGACAACTTCATGAATCGCTCCTTAACTGAATTGCTTATCGACATTGCTATCCAAAAGAACCCTTTTTCTCGTTTCGGTTATGAGACAAAAGCTATCGCTGCATGACAATTGTTCCGGTATGGCTTACCATGTTGGCGATAGCAATTGATCGATGAGGATTATTCGGCTTCCAATTCATCAGAACCAAATAATGAAAGTCTCTAAGGTGGATAAGCATAAATTTAATTTGTCATGCTGAAAAAATGGTCGCAAGTCAAGTTAAATTGCATTTCTCCTTTTATCCCAGTTCCATCAATTCGAACAGGGTAACGAAACGAAAGGCCGATTGGAACTCCCTTTTATTCGTAGCTCGAGCCGCATGGAAAGTGATAGTGCGCGTCTGATTGGGATAGAGGTCGAAAAAGTTATCGCTGAATTGCCCTGGAACGCCAGGGGATTCGAGGATAACTGAACGGGCCAGATTAGTTGAGCTGATCTCAATCGAAAATTGGCGATCGCTGCCGGCGATCCGAAAACGGATCATGGGTTTTATCAGCTTTAGATTTTTAGGCCAATCGAAATAAAAAGCGTTTTCCGATAAGAGCGTCTGTTCCTCATTAAATAAGCTGGCATGAATGAAAGCGCTTTGGAGATCAATCTCAGATGGGATATCGGACTTCGAGATCGAATAACAAATTGCGCTAGCATGAGGCTGAATCTGAAAAGTTTTGCGCTGCGTGAAAATCTTGGTCCCGTCAAAGTCGAGTAATGTGACGGAAAAATTGGCATCAATGGGCTGGTGGAGATCGGAGATGACATAAAAATTGTAAGCTCCATTTTCGAATACTGGAGAGACCAAAACAGGTGAATAGAACCTCCTCGCATAGTAATGGAGCGCCTTCCAGCGACCATAATAATCGATCGACGACCAACTGGCGACCGGCCAGCAGTCGTTGAGCTGCCAGTAGAGGCCTCCCATACAACGAGGCCGAATTCGGCGAAAATGCTCAGCACCGATCTTAATCCCTTCAGCCTGGAGAATCTGGCTCAGCCAGACGAAATGATCGAAATCGTTGGGAACGACAAAATATTGCTCCATGTAGCGCTTGATCAACTTGTTGCCTTCGGGATGCTTCTGATGGGTAATCATCACCGGGGAGGAAATATCATGATCTTCGGGAGTGGTAAATTGAGCGATGGTCTCTGGTTCAGGGAAGCTCTGGAAACCGTACTCGCTAATGAACCGCGGCAGATGCTGGAGATAGCGTTCAAAAGGCTCCTGTTTATGCCAGACACCCCAGTAATGCGTATCGCCAGCCTTGGGATCATTCGGATCGAAGATGGCATCGGCATCGCTGGCTGGAGAGGATGGCCAATAACTTCGCGATGGATCCTCAAGGCGACAGACTTCGGGAAGCACGCCATGAAATAGCTTGAGATAATCCTCCCATAAGTTTGCCGAATATTTTTCCTGCCAACCCCAATCATGCCAACCCATTTCGATCTCATTATTGCCGCACCACAGCGCCAGGCTCGGGTGATGGCGCAAACGCCGCACTTGATAGCTGGCTTCCTCTCTGACTGAGTTCAGAAATTTTTCATCACCTGGATACAATGCACAAGAGAACATAAAGTCTTGCCAAATCAAAATGCCGAGTTCATCGCACAGGTCGTAAAACAGATCGGCCTCATAGATACCGCCGCCCCAGACTCGGAGCATGTTCATATTCGCCTGAGCTGCGCTGGTAAGCAATTGGCGATATTTATCGGCTGATACTCGCGGGACAAGGCTATCGGCTGGAATCCAATCCGCACCTTTGACGTAAATTGGCACTTGATTGACAACAAAGGTAAAGCTCTCTCCCCAGTGATCCGTCTCTCTGCGCAACTCCAATTGCTGCAAGCCAATGCGCTTGGTATGCTGATCAGCAATTTCATGGCTATTGACAAGTTCGGTGCGAAATGTGTACAGCGCTTGCGCGCCGTATCCGTTAGGCCACCAGAGTTGAGGACGATCAATCTCCAATCGCTGCGCCAATTGGTTTGTCCCTATAGCGAGTTGTACCGCAAAGTGTTTTGAAATATCATGCTCATCATCCGAAATCCTAACGATGGCGGACTGGTTTAGGTCCGAGATCACCTGAGTGGTGATTTCCAATAGAGCTTTGCTTTCATTCAGCTCCAAGATTGCAATGCGCTGATCCATGATCTTGGCATGATCCCATCCCACCAATTTCACTGGCTGCCAGATGCCACAAGTAACCAATCTAGGTCCCCAATCCCAGCCAAAATGATAGGGTGCCTTGCGGACATATGGGCTGGTGGCTCTTTTGGGCTCGTTCGCTGCGGGCAAAGGGACTTCCATTTTTTCGATTTCGTGCGACAACCGCTGAATTGGCGAACGGAAGTGCACGAGCAACACATTGTGTTTTGGTTTGAGGATGGATTTCACCTCAGTCGACCAAGGTCGATACATGTTATCTGCCTTTATAATGAGCTGACCGTTGAGTTGAACCTCGGCATAAGTATCTAAACCTTGAAAAATAAGTTGTAGATGTCGCCGAACGAGAAATTCTGACGGCACATCAAAGACGAGCTGATACTCCCAGTCCTGATCCTCAATCCATTGCACTTTCGATTCGTTGTCACGAAAAAACGGATCTTCGATTAGCTGAAGATGAAGTAGATCCAGATGAATGCAGCCGGGCACCGTGGCGGGTAACCATTGCGTTTGACCAACCTGACGGAATTCCCAGCCATTCGATAGTTCAAAATCCACAGGAATCTCCTCGGTTCAGGGTGATAACAGTTTTCAATATCTGGTGAAACAAAAAAGACCTCTAGGTTGATATAACTGGCATTGCGCCCAAATGCACAAGAGTAATTGTTAGAGGTACCAGATGCAATGCTTTTCTCGGAAATAAACTTCCTATTATTTCATGTATTCAGAGTCTTTTTCCGTTTTCATTTTAAAAATTTATGATAGTAGAAATGACCTATTGCAGCAGGAAAATCATTGAATTGATAAAAAAGGATCGCTGGATCTATTTGGACAAGAAGTATTCTCAGGCGCAAAAAATTCACGACGACACGATAGGTGCAGCTCGAATCTTGCAGATTGCAATAGGTATTTGATTCTGCCTGATAGAAATCAATGGGTCCAGCGAGGAGTAGAGAGAAAAGAAGCAGCAATTGTCGTAACTTATTGGACATTTCAAACCCGAGAAGCATGATCTCCTTTCGTTTTGGTGATTGCGGAATCGAGCCTGAAACTTCGAAACCGCAGTTGATCAGAACGCATCCATGAACTCTACATCTCAGAATCCCAACCTGAACTTTAAATGGGGCAGAGATACAGGAATGATCTCATTTTTCGATTGATCACGATTTTTTATTGCGCACAAAAATATTTTGGGATAAAATTTAAGCCTGATGAAGCTGGATGAGATTGCCGCACCCGTCCTCAAACAAGGTCTGAATCCCCCATTCGGTTTTGGTCGGTTCACTGCGAAAGGCGATCCCCTGTCCTTTGAGTCGCTCATATTCAGCATTGATGTCATTCGTGCCGAACACAATCACTGGAATACCAGCTTTGAACACTTGTTCCTGATACGTTTTCGCAATTGGATTGTTATTTGGCTCAAGAAGGAGGCTCGTCCCATTCGGTTCTTCGGGAGAGGCAACGACGGCTAATTGAGCTTCTGGAATGTACACTTTTTTGATGAAACCAAGTTTTTCAGTATAAATTTGAAACGCCTTGATCGGGTCATCCACAAAGATACTGGTCAATGCGATTTTCATGCTTTTCTTTTCCTCATTTTTGTTTAACTAGCATCGGTTTGGGTCGATCATCCGAAATTTGCGTTCGAGGGGGAGTCGCTCAAAATGACCTTGGCTGACTTGCTCAGCAATGATATATTTGCGAAGCTTTTTTTCACCACCAAAATCGACCCATAGTTCTCATGAGAATTTTTCCGTGGAATCAAATACGATCCTCTTAGCATGGAGTTAAATTATCGCCAATAATCTATCAATTTTTTTCTAACAGTCAAGCGAAATTTTTTCTTTTCTGAAATAGATCACAATAGAATTCTAAACTATCCAATTGTTCATACGACCGAGCAAATTCATACTGAATAATCGATACAATTTTGTCAATAGTTGACCCTACTGCCCTGGCAATTTAGATTTATATCCACGTAATCATATTCAGATATTGTGAAATATATCCCAGAGCATTTCTTTAAGCCAAGCGAACTTCTCAAGTTAAGAGACAGCTTTGCAAGATTCACGGTTGCGTGGGATGATCGGTTAAATGTCGCGCGATGCGATTATCGGGCAAACTCACCGGTGATGGTCTTGGAAAAATAATGATAGGATGAATAAGTGGGCTCGATCCTATATTTCACTGAATAATGACCGGGAGGAATCGATTTCGTTGGCTGATATAATGGGGATGGCTGATAACCTTCTTTTTCAAACACGGAATCGGGTACAGCCCACACATGGCCAGCCCAATAATCACTTTGCCAACCAGAAAAATGAAATTGTCTTATGAACAATCGTGTCACCAACAGTTTCCGCTCATCCAAAATATCTACAGTGACGAACGAGGGTTCGGTAAGAAAATATTTAAATTCAATCAGCTCTTGGGCTGGATGGGTGATCACCTGGAAATCGAAACAATCCGTGCCGATCCAATAATACTGCGCACCCCATTTCTCAGCGACAAATACCTGCCCAAACCGGCGATAGATCGTAATACCGCGCGGCTCGATGAACTGCTTATCGTCGCTGCCGTAGCTGCCATAGCTGGTCAAATAGTTGAGACGATGATCGAATTTGTGAATGCAATGATTGCGAGTATCTGTTGCATAGATATTATTGTAATAGTCCAGAGCCAGATAAGCCAGTTGAGCATTGGGATAGCCAAATTCGCGTGTCGAAACAGCTCGGATGAATTTGCCCTGAAGCGTGAATATCTGAATTCGCGAATGATTAAGATCGATGATCACGACCAGTTCTTCATGAAAATAGTTCCACAGCTCATTTTTATCGACCAAAGCGATAGCCGTAGGTTGATGGAGCTGACCAGGTGCTTGGCCTTTTTTGCCCCAAGAACCGAGGTATTCAAGTTCGGAAGAGAAAATTTGCACGCGATGGTTTCCAGTATCGACAACAAATACGGTACCTTTGGAGTCGACCGCGACGTCATGGGGCTCGGTGAAGTAAGCTGGTCCGGTTCCCAATTGTCCCACGCTTTTGTCAAATTTCAGCTCATGACCTGGATTAAAAAACTTTACCACACGATGATGCCCGGTATCGGCGACATACACCTCACCCAGATCATTAGCAGCAATACCACGCGGCCGATGCAATCGCCTCTCGCCAGTTTCATCCAGACCGTAGATTCCGATCGATTTCATCGAGGTATTGTAGATGATACAGTCCTGGCCTGAATTAACGCCGTATACCGTCACTTCATCGTCGTCACTGGTCCTGGTGGTGTCCTCCCAGGCTTTTAATCGCACCACTGCCAGCCCCTGTGGGTCCATAAATTTGGCTCTGTTTTGCGTAAACAAAAACAGATGAAACCGCGTCGCTTTGCGAATGCCGTACGTGTGCAAGAAACTGGGAAACACCAAGGTAGTCGGATCCTTGGGATTCGACCGTTTGTTTGGGGTGTTGCTCGGACTAGCCATCCCAATGGCGCAAGCGATCGAGAATGTCCAAAAGATTATGATGTGGGTTCGGGGTGAAAGTGTTGCCATATTCTCTCTGCTAAGGTTGCTGGAATGCCTTTGACCTGCTTGATCTCATCCAAAGAGGCGGCCATAAGATTTTTCAATGAGCCGAAATGGGTGATCAGCCGCTTTCGGCGCATGGCGCCAATTCCGGGAATGCTGTCCAACTCGGATCTCACAGCCCGCTTGCTGCGCAATTTTCGATGATAGGTGATGGCAAAACGATGGGCTTCGTCGCGGATCTGCTGCAACAATCGTAGCCCAGAAGAAGTTTTTGGAATATTCTGGGGCTCTGATGCACCTGGCACGAACACTTCATTCAACCGTTTGGCCAAGGCAATCACTGGTTGCTCGGTCAGATTGAGGTGAGCTAATGCCTCCAGTGCGGCCGATAGCTGGCCTTTTCCTCCGTCCACCAATATTAGATCGGGGAGCGGCTCTTGTTGTTCTAATACTCGGCGATAGCGCCGTTGGATGGCCTCTGCCATCATGGCAAAATCATCGGGCGTGGCTTTGCTGCGGATCTTGAAGCGACGATAATCGGATTTACGCGGCTGGCCATTGACGAAGGTGACCAATGAAGCGGTGGCATCGGTGCCATGAATATTTGAAATATCGAATGCCTCAATCCGAAGCGGCGGTTTGTCAAGCCTGAGATCGCGTTGCAACGCCTTCACTGCATGGGGGACATAATCTTTATCTTTCAATTTCTGAAGCTTCAGCTCTTCCAACAGTAGTTTGGCATTCTGTTCTGCCATCTTCAACAACTTGGCCTTCTCGCCCCGCTGCGGAAAGAGCAATTGTACAGTTGAGCCAGATTTTTCGGAAAGCCACTGGGCAATCTGGGCACGATCTTCCAATTGAATCGGCAGATAGATCTCATTCGGGACAAAATCCGCATGCATATAAAAGCGGATCACCAGATGGCTCATCACTCGATCCAGCGTCTCCCCTTCCACTCCGTCAAGATAAAAGTGCTGCCGACCAATCACGCGACCTTGGCGGACCTTAAACATGACCGCACAGGCGTCATTGTCTTCGGCATAAATTGCAAACAGATCGCGATCAATCGGTTCCGGAGTGATCACCTTTTGCTTATACTGAAAATCCTTAATCGCATTAATTTGATCGCGCACTCGCGCCGCTTTTTCAAATTGCAGCGACTCCGCATAGCGGTTCATCTGCTGGGTCAATTGCTCAACCACAATTCGATCCCGACCATTGATGAAATCGATGATATTTTTGACGATTTGCCCGTAATCCTCCTGGCTGATGAATCCCTCACAAGGCCCCATACATTTTTTTATGTGATAATTTAGACAGACCTTGAACTTCCCAGCCCGGATCGTTTCATCGGTCAAATTGAGATTGCAACTTCGAATTGGGAAGATCCGCTTGATCGTTTTCAACAACTCGCGCATCGAACGGACATCGGTGTAAGGCCCGAAGTATTTGGAACCGTCGTTGACGATCCTGCGCGTGGGAAAAATGCGCGGATATGGCTCGTTGGTCACTCGGATGTAGGGGAAACTTTTATCGTCCTTTAAATTGACATTATAGCGCGGCTTGTACTCTTTGATCAAATTAGCTTCTAAAATCAGCGCTTCGATCTCCGAATCTGTCACAATAGTTTCTACATCATGGATTTTCGACCGCAGGCGCTGTAGCTTCGGATCGTCGATCTTGCCGCTTTGAAAATAGGACCTCACCCGATTCCGCAGCACCAATGCCTTGCCCACATAGATCACTTTTTTATTTTTATCTTTGAACAGATAAACGCCTGGCAACCGCGGCAAATTTTCAAGTTTTTCTTCTAACGCTGTCATATCTCATCGGTTTCGGTTTATAAACCTTCTTAGCTATTCATTTTTTCTCTCATTGATATTTCTACAACAAAAACTCCTATTACCTAAATTCATCACGAATTACTGATCACTGATTACTGATTACTGATTACTGATCACTGATCACTGATCACAGATTAGTGATAACGGACCGTTGGCCCATTTCCAATCCGAGTTATTTTAAACTTTTTCCTCTGAAAAATCAAGCGAAATTTTGAGAACTGGATTGATCCAAAAAATTCATGAAAAAATTCTTGATTCTGGTCTAAATTTTTTTTATTATGAAACCAGTTTTTGAGGAAGCGCATAAAATTTGGAACGAGTCCTTTATGTCCCGTTTCACAACTCATGTTGTTCTGAAATGCGGTGATCGGTAAAGCGAACCAAAGGCCACCCCTCAGTAAAAACTTTTGATGAAAAATTGAAGTGATCAACCTATACAAAGCACCAAGTGGATTGTAACGGCATAAGCGTCAGCGAACAAAAACGATCTGAGTAAAACACAATGCAATTATTGCATCGCGCAAGGAGGGATATGAGGATCAAACGGATTATCGGCGAACTTTGCATTTTGAAACATCGAGCTTCGGCTTCTGCAAACGAGCGTAAGGCTGCTGAACATATCTATCAAATCATGCGAAACATCGGTTTGGTCGCCACCATTGATGAATTTAAATCGCAACAACGAATGACTTGGGAATTGGCGACGATCATGTTTCTTTTCATCGCAGAAGTGGTTCTTTATTTTTTTGTGCCAATAGGCTCAGTAGCTGTCGGTGTGGTTGCTTCAATCTTATTTTGGGGATATTTCACCAATCAATTTAAACCTCTGGCACCGCTGTTCCGTCATGCACAATCATGCAATGTCGTTGGTCATCTTAACAATCCTCATGCCTCCTACAAAGTTATTTTCACGGCGCATCATGACACCGCCCGATCCGGTCCGTTATGGAACCCAAAAACCGTCGCTAACTTTCGGCTCAATTTTCTCATCGGTACATCTGTTCTTGTCCTGCTTCAAATTTTCGTCCTCTTAAAATTGCTCTCCATCAATGGGCCAATTTTAAAACTGCTGGTCATTCTTTCTGGCATTTATGTTTTGGGCAATATTGTGGTATTGCTGGTCGCTGGGTTGCGAGGTGAGCTGGTTCAGGGCGCCTCGGACAATGCCTCGGGAGTAGCTGTGATGCTGGATATCGCCGCCCGATTAAAAGAACAATCTTTTCCTGCTATTGAATTCTGGTTTGTAGCAACCGGAAGCGAAGAGGTAGGTGCGGTAGGCATGGCGCACTTTATGAGAAGTTATGCCGCAGAGCTCTCGAAAGAAAGCTGCTATTTCATCAATTTCGACAATCTTGGGGCAGGAACGCCGCATTATTTTCTTGGCGAGGGGATGTTAAATTTCTATCGATTTTCCCCCGATTTGATCGCCGCTGCCGAACAGGCTGCACAGCTCAAACAATTTATGAGAATCACACCAGCCAAATATCGACTTGCCTACACGGATGCAATTGTTCCTGCGAGTCGCGGCTATCACGCCATTTTAATTCTGGCGCTTGATGATCGGGAGCTGATCCCGAATTGGCATTGGCCCAGCGACACGGTCAATAACATTGATCTAACGACACCGCAAATTGCTGCGGATTTTGCAATGGAAATGGTCAAAAAGCTCCATGACATGCTCCAATCCAGGATCCAAAAGCGACAAGCTGAACTAGCACAGATTAGAAAAGAACTAGCTGACAATTCGGAGAATCTTTAGTAAAAGTGGTCAGTGATAATAAAAAAAAAAATCAGTAATCAGTGATCAGAAATCAGTGATGAGTGATCAGTGATCAGTAATCAGTTATCATTGAGCAGTAAGTGGTGATTATCAATTGGATATCACTGGGAAAGATGTTGAGGTTACATTTTGACCGCGGAAGCATTGCCCAAACGCTTAATAATTTATTTCTGAAATCTTCTTAGAAAACTGCGATTCTTTGAATTTCTACTCCTTTTTTCCGCAAAAACCCCATGATGATTGTATGGTATAAGCGAAACGTGTTAACCATGTTTTGCATACCGATTTTCATCCTTCCTAAGACTGATAAAAAATAACTCTGTGCGCGGGGGGGCGTTATGAGCACAATATTCCGTTTTTTGCCTGCAGTATTTCTACTGCTTAGTATTGTAATTCTATTCAGTGGAACTGTTCAAGCCCAACTATTATTCGAAGAAAATTTCGATTATCCAGAAGGCGATAAGCTAACCGATCATGGCTGGGTCGCCCACAGCGGGGCAGGCACTAACCCCATCACGGTTGCTTCGCCTGGACTCACTTACACTAACTATCCATCAATTATTGGCAATGCAGCACTTCTGGATAATACCGGTGAAGATGTGAATCGCAATTTTTTGGAACAAAATAGCGGTGTATTTTATGTTTCATTTCTCGTCAATATCGCAAATATGCCGAGGGCGGATTATTTTCTTCACCTGGGTCCGACCAATTTGGGATCTAATTACTTTGCAAAGGTCTGGTCAAAAAAGGATGAGTCTGGGAATATCGAATTTTCTCTTACGAAAAAAAGCAATACGCCAGTTGAGTACACAGATAATAACTACAGTCTTAATACTACTTATCTCTTGGTAATAAAATATGAATTCGTCTCGGGCAGCACCAATGACTTGCTAAGCCTTTTCGTGTTTGCTGACCCGAACCTGCCAATAAGCGAGCCATCAGTGCCCACACTCGGCCCAATCAATGAGAGTTCACAGAGCGATCCATCGAATCTTGGCACAATTGCCTTGCGACAATTTAATGAAGATCAAAATATAATTATTGATGGAATCCGCATAGGCCTGTCATGGCGCGATGCTCCAGTGCCAGTGGAGCTCACCAATTTCGCAGCAACGGTGATTAATCAACAAGTTCGTCTAACCTGGACCACCGCTACGGAAACCGAAAACCTGGGGTTTCATTTGTTCCGCAGCCTCGAACCAGAGAAGGATTATCAACAAATCACCCACGAATTGATCAAAGGCAGCGGCAGCTCGGCGCAGGCACACTCCTATTCGTTCATCGATCGCAACGTACAGCCCAGCCAAACCTACTACTACAAGCTGGCCGATGTGGATTATTCGGGCAACATGCGCTTCCATGGCCCGATTTCGGTGACGGTCGATGCGAAGCCGTCTGGTTATTCCTTGAGCCAGAACTATCCCAATCCGTTCAATCCCGAAACGGCCATTAATTTCTCATTGAAGGAAGCGGGCAAGGTGACTCTAAAAATCTATAACCTGCAAGGCCAACTGGTGCGCACGCTGGTAGATGAAGAGAAATTGGCTGGTAGCTATTCGGTGATGTGGAATGGGACCGCGGACAATGGCGCAAAATTGGCCAGCGGGATTTATTATTACACGCTGAAGGTCAATGGTTTTGAGGCATCAAAGAAATTAGCACTGATAAAATGATTTGAATTCGGGGAGAAAAAATATTTGACCTTTTCTTCAGCTTCAAAATTCGTGGAAGAGCACTAAAATTCAAAACCGCGATCCCCAAAAAGGGTTTCTTGAAACAATTTTCTGTTTCAATTGCTCATGGTCCTGAATTGCATTGAGGAGTCCTTTCATACATCAAACGCTACAAAAAAAATCGAGCTGGAATTTATTCTCAATACGGACTAATCGGAAAGGAGGTGATTACGAGCTCTTTGGAAACCGTGTTGATTTCATCATTAATTAACTGATTCCCTGAATTTATAAAATGCCAATAAAATGCGCTAAAGGCTTTTTGTGTTTGAGAACCAGGGAAAGCTTTAGTAATTGAGAAGCAATTCCATGGTCTTTCGGCCCGCTTCGCTGACCAATTTTAAATCGCATTTTGCATTTTATGATTTCGGGTATTCACTCATCTAAAATTGAAGGGGGCAAAATCATGCACAAAATCACAACACAATCGATTCTGGCTTTAATGGCATTGCTTTTGATTACATCAAGCTGGGCAGGACAGAATGCAAATCGGCCCAGCGATCCAGTAGCTCCATTCGGTGAATCGATGGGCAACTACGGAATGCACAACTTGGTGCTTCAAGGGTTTATTCATCTGAGCAAACCTCAGGACGCTTCAGAGGCGCTTCAGAAAGGAGCCGATCGCTTGGCTGAGACGCAAAACACCGATGGTGGCTGGGGTTGGCCCCTTACGGGATCGAGCGCTCCGAATATTGTCGGTCCCACGGCGATGGGATTAGCTCAGGCTTATTTTAATACCCACGATCCAGACCACCGCGACGCGTTAGAAGATGCGGGTGCTTTTCTATTGACAAAAACCAACAACTTCTCTCCGTGCGATGGATATTTAGCCAAAGCATTGGACGATATTTTTGGTGGCACCACTTACACGAATCATTTGATGACCTATTTTTATGGGCCATTGGCGGATAGCACATATGATAAAAATGGGGCTGGCACGCTTTATAACACAGCTAGCTATGTGCAGCTTATTCGTGATAGCCGCGCTAGCCAGGGTATCGCTAATTTGGCGGCCTGGGACATTGGTATGGGACTCGTAGCCGCAGCTTCAGTTGGAGCGAGTACCTCAGAGTGGATCGCTGGTACTAAAGCGGAGATTAACGAATTAGATGGCGATCAGTACTATGATGTGATTGGTTTGGCTGGCGCCGTTTATGGATTAGCATTCGTCAATGAGGATTTTGATCCCACCTCTGGCGAACATGCAGCCGCTAGCAGCTTGGCTGATCTGGCAGCGATTTTGGCTAGTTATCAAATCAGTGGTGGCGGCTTTACGTGGAATTCGAACTATGTCAGTTCTGGTAACGAAACGATTCAGGAGACCGCATACGCTATTCTGGCATTGAATGAATTCAATCGTTCTACCTATCTCACCAATATTCAGGGAGCGACAAATTATCTTATTAGCGTTCAGTTATCTACTGGTGGGTGGGAGAATTATGTCGGAGATCCTGATGGTGAAAATAACGAAGTCACTGGAGAAGCGCTTTGGGCCATCTGCGCTGGTCAGAATTGGCTCATCCCAGTCGAACTGACTTCATTTTCGGCTCAGGTGATCAATGGTCAAGTCGTCCTCTCGTGGACCACTGCCACCGAAACCGAGAATCTCGGTTTCCATATCTTCCGCAGCAGCACCATGACTGAAGGATTTCAACGGATCAATCCCGACTTGATCCAAGGAACAGGCAATTCCGATCGTTCACAACATTATTCGTTCACGGATAAGAATGTCCAGCCTGGCGAAACTTATTACTACAAGCTGGCTGATGTGGACTATTCGGGCAACATGCGTTTCCATGGGCCAATCTCAGTGACGGTCGAGGCAAAACCATCGGGCTATTCCTTGAGCCAGAACTATCCCAATCCGTTCAATCCAGAAACGGCCATCAATTTCTCACTCAAAGAACCAGGTCGGGTTGAGCTAAAAATTTACAATTTGCAAGGTCAGCTCATCCGCACTCTTTTGGATGAAGATCGACTGGCAGGCAATTATTCGCTCATCTGGAACGGCACTAATGACCACGGCGTACTGGTCGCCAGCGGCACCTATTTGTGCACCATGCAGGTCAATGGTTTTGAAGCAACGAAGAAATTGACCTTCATGAAGTAACGAATAGCCGTATAAAGGTGATTTATTAGCATATGGTGATCGGCCATCCTAGGCTGGCCGATTACCATCTTTTTAATTTTTTATCGAATATCCTGACAATTGTCCATTTCATTTTAAGAAAGGATTTCATCGGAGATGTGCAGCCATGTTCGGAGCCATCAGTTGTTTTGAGAATGGCAGGGGGCATGCCGCACATTGTTTTATTCCAATCAGGCACCAGACGCCAAGCGAAAATGGGCCAAGGTCGATAATGCCTTGCTGAAGTCTCTGTTCTTTGATTAAAGAACAGGCTTTTATGAAAAAATCTTTTGCGCTGATCTAAGTTTAGACTGCAAATTTTATCAAACGAATCCGACATGGAATGCAGATGAAGGGAAATCTGATCCAGTTCCTTTGCTTCATAATCCTGTGATGACCTGGCAAACGAAGCATTGGTTCGAACGGGAATGACCACTGCCATTGCAAAAAAATTGTCATTACTTAGTTCCTGCTGCAACATGTCGAATTCAATTCGGTTGGGTCATTCCTGCGCATGCAGGAATCCAGATAGATCTGCGATGTGATTGGTTGAAAACGGGTAATAGAGGCGAAGGTATTATGAAAGCCAGAATAGCCTTCGCAACATATTTTTTTAGGGGGAACTGTATGAGATCATCGATTCTTTTCTTGACAATCTTATCGCTATTTTGCATTACCCATTCTTTCTGTTTAGCTGGAGGCGCATCATGTCCGTGCGGTACTAACATAGCGAAATTCGAATGGGATGAAAAGACGTTAACGTGGGTGCCAGAATACAATGATGGGGTAACAATTACAGGTTGGACCACCAAGCCAGGCGAGCCAAATGAACCAATGTCCGTGAACTGGATTTCGAACAAATGGACCATCGCGGCAGTGCTGATCAAACATGGCAGCACAACTACGACTCAATCTTTCAATCCCGCGGTGATGGAAGGAACCAGTTCTTCACCGGATAAGCACGCGGTTTCCAACTTGATTTTCTGTGGAGAAAGCCATACGCCTATTGAATTGACCAGCTTTTCGGCGCACTGGGACGGCAATTCGATTCAGCTCTCCTGGCAAACTGCAACCGAAACAGAAAATCTCGGCTTTCATCTGTTTCGCAGCAGTGCGGAAAACGGGCTATATGAGCAAATCACTTCTCAATTTATTCCCGGAGTTGGAAATTCTGATCAATCCCATAGCTACTCCTATGTCGATCGCCAGGTAGCGCTCGGCAGTGTTTATTATTACAAATTGGCCGATGTCGACTTTGCTGGAAATTTGGATTTTCATGGGCCCATTTCGGTGACCACAACTTTGGCTCCGTCAAAATATCAGTTGGAACCTGCAAGGCCGAATCCCTTCAATCCGGAGACCGTAATCGCTTTCTCGATTCAAGAGCCGGGCCAAGTGAGCCTGAAAATCTATAATTTGCAAGGAGTGTTAGTTCGCACATTGCTCGACGAAACGCGGCCAGCGGGGAGGTATTCCCTGTTATGGAATGGCACCGATGACTCTACCAATCGGGTTAGCAGTGGAACTTACATCGTTCAGTTTAAAGTGAACGACTTTAAACAAAGCGTTAAATTGGTTTTGATCCGATAAAGCATCTTGAGGAATGAGGTAAACGACCTGTTCATCTATTAGCGGGTCAATCCGTTCTTTTTTCATTTGATGCTCTCGGTCAAAATATTTTAATGAAAAAGCGCTTTTGCCTACTGTTTTCGGCAAAAAAATGGGTTAGAGGGAGATTTTGCACCTCATAACCTTCTCATTGAACAAGTTTAAGAATCATCATCAAAGGTGCATGAAATCTCCCTCTTTTCTCAAAACAGCGGGGCACGAAGGCTAAGTTCAAAATTGAATCTCAGTCAACCCATATCCGAAATCAATTATGATTTTGAAAACATGTAATGATCAATTTTGCTAGCGGTGAATAGGAATCGAATAGAAAACGATTGACATTAGAAAGGTAAAAAATGCTACAGGGGGAGAAATCTGGAGAAATCCTCGCTCCAGATATTAAATTTTGGCATGATTCAATCAGGCAAAGTCAGATTAGAGTCGAGCCCATCGAGGTATGTGATTCTAAACTGACCGCATTGAGATCAACTGCTCAATCCAAGAGGCGGCTGGCATTAAAATATTATCCAATTCTGAAACGCAGCATTGATATCACTTTTTCATTGTTGGGAACGATAATGGCCTTTCCACTGATGGTGTTGATTGCCATAGCAATCAAGCTTGATTCACCAGGACCTGTGCTATTTCGACAAACCCGCATTGGCAAAAATCGACGCTATCATAGTAATGGTCATCTCAGGGAACGCCGGAACTTCGATCTAAAAGGGAAACCTTTTATTATTTACAAATTTCGAACTATGCGGATAGAAGCAAATCCTTACGCTGTCTCGCCAGGTGATGATAATGATCCTCGGCTGACCCGCGTGGGCAAAATCATTCGTCGCCTCTGCCTAGACGAATTACCTCAGCTATTCAATGTGCTTAAAGGTGAAATGAGCCTGGTCGGACCACGACCAGAAATGCCCTTTATTGTCCAGAGATACAACCCGATCGAAGCGGTTCGCTTGCAGACAAAACCTGGGATCACCGGGCTGTGGCAGCTTCATGGCTCGAGGAAAAAGCATATTCATGAAAATCTACATTACGACCTCAATTATATCCAAAATTGCTGCCTCTGGCTAGATCTCAAAATCTTATTACAAACGGTCGTATTTATATTGAGAACAAAAAATGTTTAAGGTCAATTTCGAACTATCGAGAGGTTTTGAGCTTCATTAAACAAAGAATAAATTTCAATCTCTTTTTTCTGCAACATGGGGGTTAAGTAGCTATTTATGGAATCAGAAGGGTAAAATATTCGAGAAATCGTCCCAGATTAGGTGTACCAATTCATTTAATAAATTATTAACTGGCATTGATAATCATGTGATTTAGTGTTTTTCATTACGGAGATGATGAACGATTTGAAGACCCATTCAATCCAGGTGTATGGACGACGCATAAATCATTTTTTTCTTTTGTTGCTATCCTGCTTCATGATCCATTGCGCGATTCGGCCTCGAAGTCAAGTGCGACCAGACTTGGCACGGCCAAAGATCACTGAACCAACCACAGCAAAGTCCGATACAGTTGCGGCCGAATACCGTCTCGGCTTTGGCGATGTCATCGAGGTGAAATTCTTCAACAATAACCAATTCAACGAGACATTAACTGTTCGACCAGACGGGAGAATCTCGATGCAAAAAATCGGCGATATTGTGGTAGCTGGCATGACGCCCACTGAACTGAGCCAGTATATCACCCGAGCCTACTCGCGAATTATCAAAGATCCAGAGGTGACTGTCATCGTCCGCAACTTTGGCGGCTATCAAGTCTATGTGCTGGGTGAAGTCAAATCTCCCGGCGCTTTTCCGCTACAACGCAATTTGACGGTTTTGCAGTCGCTTGCCCTTGCTGGCGGCCAAAAGGAGTCCGCCACACTGAAAAGCATTTTGCTTATTCGACGCAGACCAGACGGCTCTACCGATGCCCGTCGTATTGATTTGAGCAACACCGCGCCCGGCATGATTCAAAAAAACGACATCCCTCTTGAAGCACAGGACATTATCTATGTGCCCAAAACCTTTATCGCCAATATCAACACATTTCTGGATCAAGCCTTTTCTGGGCTCATTCCGCCCTTAGACATCTATCTGCGGGCCGTTTGGTGGAATCGGTGGTGATTCTTTTGACCTTTAGAAAAAATCGTTCACATTATTATCTCGATCGATTCTGATCCTAATCTGCGTGCTGTACAACGATGAATTGATAAACGGTCGCCTCTCGCCTCTGAGGATACAGAATTCTTTTCAGATCCTTAAGCAAAAAGTCAGGAAAATGCTTTTCCGTTACATTGTGGAGAGCATGTCAAATGTATCGGAACGATTTCGGAATTTCATCGCTCTTTTTTTAAAGAGGAACGAGAACTATTAAAACCTCATCTCAACCTGTGTCGTCTGCGTCATTATTATGCTATGCTGAATTTAGCATCACTTCAATTTTAGGAAAATGACGCCATGAAAATCAAAATTATCTTCTATCATGCTGCTCCTTAAGTGAGCAGCTCATGTGATTTTGATATAGGAACAACAATCTTGGCAAATTCTATGATCATGAAATCGACTTCTTTTGAAACAGGGACCTTGACCAGCCCGCTGCGTACACTTCTCAATATCATTTTTAAACGCAAATATATCATGCTGTCGGTATTTATAGGGGTGACAGGCACAGTGGCAGTTGGGACATGGTTGATGCGTCCTGTCTACCAAGCTGAGGCAAAGGTATTGGTTGAGCGGGAACTGGATAGCGAGAAATCGCTGTTGTTCCGCATGAATTTGAATTTGATGTACGAGAAACACGATTGGATTAAATCTGAGATCGAGATCATCAAAAGCATCCCGGTGGCGCTCAAGATCATCGAGCAATTGAAACTCCATACGAGCGAGTTCCAAGGAGTAAAGCCTGAACAAAGAAACCAGATGCTGTCCGCATTCCTAAGCCGGCTTAAGGTCGAAAACACCAAAGACTCGAATGTCTTGACGATCCGCTACGAATCGAATGATGCGAATCGCGCGGCTGAAGTGACCAATACCGTCGCAAAGGCGTATATCGACTATCGAAGCCAATTGTTCAGCGAATCAGGTCAATATCAGTTCTTCACCGAACAGATCCGAGTAGCGGAAGAGAAATTGCGAGAGCTCGAAGAGCGTCAGGCGCGGTTCAAACAGACCGAGGAGTTGCTCTCCCCTGCTGCCCAAAGCGAAATTTTATTGGCCAAAATAGCGGATTACGAGAAAGCACTTACCAATGTCCGCACCCAGCGCATCGGCAAAGAAGCCATTTTGGAGGTCATTAAACGCCAATTGGCCAATGGAGATAAGATCAATATCCCAGCGACTGAGAGCGCTAATAGCCTCAGCCGGGAGAAGCACATTGCACGCTTGCGAGGTGAGCTGCTTGATCTGGAACTTCGGCGCGACCAACTGCTGCAGAAGTTCACCCCCGAATACGAAGAGGTCGTGAATTTAGAACAAACCATCGCCACTACCCGCAAGCGGATCGAACAAGAGGTGAATGAGATCATCGAGTTGGAGGAGACATCGATCCGCGCTCTAGCGGCGGAAGAATCGGCTTTACAGAACGCTATTGACGATCTGAACCGAGAGATCAAAATCCTGGCTCAGAAAGATTACGAGCTCACCCAGCTCTCCCGCGGGATTGAAGATAATCGTGAAGTTTATTCTATGCTATTGAAGCAGCGGGAAGAAGCTCGTATCTCTCTGGCGAAAATGGAGCGAGGGGTGAAAATCAAAGTTATCTCTCCTGCTTTAGTTCCATCTCGGCCCTTTAAGCCAAATAAGCCGTTAAACTTGTTGCTCGGTATCATGCTGGGGTTGGTGAGCGGCTTGGGATTTGGATTTTTGATGGAATATTTTGATCATACCGTCAATTCGCCCGATGAACTGGAACAGCGCCTCGGCTTACCAGTTTGGGCGACGATCAAAACCGTAAATATGAAGGAAGTGATTAGATGACATGGCAGTCTGCTGATCGTACAAACCCTAAGCAGAAACCACCATATTTTTCCTGTGAATGGAGGAATCGCCAATTAGCACGTTTTTTGGTAGTTCTAACAAAGAGTGATAAGAATTCCATTTGATCGTGAATGCGTTTTTGATCAACAGATTTGCATATGCATTCGTTTTAGATGAAAATTTAGTTGCAAGTTAGTATTTTGGGAGTGTAACAGATGAAGAACTTGTTAAGGATCAAGCGATGGCAGGCAGGGCTGAAGCAATATGAATTAGCGGAGATGCTAAATTGCAGCCCGCCCTATCTTTCAATGGTGGAGAATGGCCGCGTAGAAGCAACCGAGGATTTCAAACGTCGGGCGGCGATGGCCTTGAATACCACCGTTGAAGATCTTTTTCCTGACAAAGCACGCATGATTAGCATGCTTCCGTGATCCGATTTGATTTTATGCAATAGAGAAGCTGGTGTTTGCAACGAACAAACCGATGCCAATAACCATTTCGCATCGATGAGAGCGATCGGACAATGTATAGTGATTTTTATGGTCTCGTGGAGATGCCATTTGGCCTGACCCCAGACCCAAAATTTCTATTTATGACCGCCAGCCACCAGGAGGCTCTGGCGCAGATGCTTTGCGGTATCACAATGCGACGTGGATTGGTGGCTATTACCGGCGAGGTCGGTTCTGGCAAAACCACTTTGGTCAGGGCGCTGCTATCGCGCCTCGACGCCAAAACCCATGCGGCCAACATCTATCATACCATGTTAAGCGGTAAAGGATTGTTCCAATCCATCTGCCGTGAATTTGGTATCCCGTTCTTCAGAAGCGAGACCAAAACCGAGCTGATCTTCAATCTCCATGATTACTTGATCTCTATTTTCCAATCTGGGGGGAATGCTGTCCTGATCATCGACGAGGCGCAAAACCTCAAGCCACAACTGTTAGAGGAGATTCGTCTGATCTCTAACCTTGAGACTGTCAATACCAAGCTGATCCAACTGGTGCTGATCGGCCAACCAGAACTTGGTCAAACGCTTGACCGAGAGGACATGCGCCAACTGAAACAGCGCATCGCCCTCCGCTATCACCTGACGCGGTTGAATCGCGCTGAGACCGATGGATATATTCGGCATCGCCTCAGGGTGGCTGGCTACTCCCGCAAAGAGCCATTGTTTTCATCATCCGCAGTAGATGTGATTTTCGATTATACCAAGGGCTTGCCGCGCGCCATCAATATCCTGTGTGACAATGCGCTGATCATGGGTTACTCCATCGAGGCACAGGTCATCACGCCAGAGATCGTTAAAAAAGTCGCATTTGAGGATGTTTATCAGGAGATGGAGGCAGCGAGGCCATCGGCCAGCCGTCAGATTGAAATTAAAACCATTTCTCCTGCTGTTCCAGCACTCGATCGTTCGGCCAAAATACCAGAGCCCTCTGCGGATTCGTACACCAGCAACAATGGGCATCTCTCTTGGATGAAAAAAATAAAAGCGAGGTTGTTCTCATCATTGAGGCACAAAAAGCCCCCAGCGATTGACCGAAGAGCTGCGGTGAGAAGCGAGGGATTCTGAAGCGCAACCAAACGATGAAAGAATAGGGTCAAATCCCTTGAGGTACGAAATGGCCAGCTGTTGTCCACCAATCTATATGATCAAATCAAAGGATTTTTCAAGGCTATTCATGCCTGTTGAAAACATAAATTGCCACGAAACCTTTCTTTACAGATGACTTCCGCGATCTATCGGCTGATTTATGGAGCATTGGACAGGGGGAATTCATGGACGATCAGCGTGGGTCTGGACAGCCACATCTTGCAAGCAAAAAAATGTGAAAGATCGCTTTGCTTCGAATATGAGAGGTACCAAACAAAGAGTGGCCTAATTTAAAAAGATCATCAGCAAAAACAGGGGGAAGAATCCTTTGAGCTAAGGAATAGAGATGGGATTTATATATGAGGCATTGAAAAAAGCGCAGCAGGAAGGGAAGTGGATAGAACCAGGCCCCATGAAGGCCATGGAGTCTCCCGATGTTGCGCTTGCGGATTGGCAGCTCCCTGGCGAGGTGATCAAGGAATTTTCAATGCTCAAAGTTAAGATCCAACAGGCTCACGCCCAGCAGGGTATCCAGGTTTTCACTATAACCAGTTCCATACCCGAAGAGGGACGAACCACCATCGCTTATATTTTGGCGCTGATGCTTTCCCAATCCCTGAATGGCTATCACAATACAGGAGAAAAATATTTTTTTCGATCAGACTCAATGCCAAAAGATAAATGCAAGGTGCTATTGATCGATGCAAATCTGGAACGGCCGATGCTTCACCGGCTGTTCAAGGCATCGCTAAGCCCAGGGTTAACAGATTTTTTTTTCAATTCCCATAGCAATACCATCTTTGCTCGATCAGTGGCTGCGGGTCACCTTTACCTGATCACCGCAGGCACCAATTACCCTCATAGCAATGACATCTACAATTCGGCTGCGATGTCCGAATTATTCAAGCGGCTCAAGGAAAATTTCACATATATTCTGATCGATGCCCCCGCAGTGCTGGATAACCCTGGAGCACTTTCCCTATCGCGATTAGCCGATGGAGTGCTCTTTGTAGTCAAAGCGAACCAGACCCGACTGGAAGTGATTGACGAGGCGAAGCTCCGGCTACAGGATGCTGGAGCGAAAATTTTGGGCGTGGTGCTGAATGAGAGAAGGTTTTTTATACCAGAGGGAATTTATAAAAGAATCTAAGTCCTCTTATTTTACCAGATTTTATATTTCAATTACAATCGTCTTTTATTTCAAAATCAAAAGCATTCGAAAAATTGTTATCCCTGCGCATGCAGGCATCCTTTTATTAAAGCATAAAATGCTGTCGCTTTTTAGATTCTCAGTTCAAAATGATAATTTTTAATATTTAAAAACTCAATGACAAAATTGATTCAGAAAGATTCACCCAGATTCTTTGCAATTGACCTCGTTTCCAATAAAAGCGGGTGGCAGCGATTACAATTCCTGCCCGAAACCATCATTTATGGGATAATCGGATCGATAATTGGATTGGTCGCGCTGTTGCTTTCGCCCAAAATCACCCTGGGATTATTCATCCTAATGGTATTTGGTATAATTGGACTAATGAAGACAGAATTGGTGGCGATGATGCTCGCTCTGCTTCTTCCGTTCCATCTTGAATGGGAGATGCCACAGCTTGCTGGTATCAAAGTGGGAACGACGTCTCTGCTGGTTGGAGTTGGTTTAACCAGCATTATTTTTCGCCAATTTTTAGGTTATCAAAATAAATTTCCTCGGATCCCATGCATAGCGCCCTGGACTTTAATGGCGATATTCATGTGCGCTGCCTATATTCATTCCCCTTATTTCAGTACTGAACTAGCTAAAATGCCGTGGCATTTGTATCGAGCGGTTCTGAGATTTCTATTGGTCTTTCCGTTACTTTTTCTTCTTTTAAAATTAAAAGGAGAACAGCTTTTAAAAAAAATTATTACCCTGATTCTCTTCGCCTCTATGCTTAGCGCCATGGGCGGAATCATACAAACAATAACAGCGACTCCATTTCGCCCATTCCATCACGGAGTTGTCTCTGAGAGCATGGTCCTTTATTCGGATTTATTTAAAGTCGATCCGAATACGGGTATCTTGAGGGCATTTGGGTCTTTTACTCATCCAAATGCTTTTGCCGGCTATCTGGTGATCAGTCTGACCCTTACCATGGGAATCATTTTATTTGGTCCGAAAGATAAGCTCTGGTATCTGGCAATTATTTCTGGATGTGTACAGATCATAGCCCTGCTTTTCACCATGTCCCGGGGAGGCTGGGTAGCTTTCTCTAGTTCATTTTTGATTATGGCCTCCTTGGCCCGACAGAAAAAAATAATTGGATTGGGTTTACTGTTTTTAACAATTACTATAATCATCATGCCAAGTGAACATAAAAATAAGTTTGCCTCGCGCGCCAAAAGCATCTCCAAGCCCTCTGAAGTTCAGGAATTCACGTTTCGCCAGAAGCGCTGGGAAGCATTCTTTGAGATTGCGATTCATAATCCGATTGTAGGAACAGGCAGTGCAGTATTAGACAACCCAAATGAGGCTGAGATCGGCCGAACGCCACATAATATGTATCTTTATTTTGCTGTTCAAAACGGCATCCCGGCGCTGGTTTTGTTGGCTTATTTTATGACTCAGTTAATTTGGAGGGGCTTTAATATTTTCGAGCGATCCTCAGATCGGCTGCAACGTACGCTTGGACTCGGCCTTTTAGGTGCTGGTATAGGTTTGGTCATTCATGGAGCTGTCGATGCACTGATCGGGCTCGAGCAAATTTGGACCGCTTTTTGGATGTTATTAGCCATGGCGTTTTTTTTAAGAGAGAAAACCTAATAACAACCAAGACCAATTAAAAAAAATTAGCATTATAGAATTCGTCTTTTCGGATTAACTTTCATCTTGGATCAAGATTTTGATATAGCAGATTCGCAAAGATATGATAAATTGCTCGATTCAAAAATTAAAAGTACTAATGATTGCCAACGGTCACCCTATTCCGGGACTGGAACATTATTACACCTTCATCGCGGAACAAGCAAGGGCATTGGCAAAATATATTCATCTATCCGTGGTCGTCCCAATTGAGGTATTATTACCCATTCCCAAACATCGGCATCAATTAAAGTTCAGCAAAAAATTCCCAAAATATCGCTCAGATTATGGCTATACTGTCTTTTTCCCGAGAGCCTATCGCTATTTTCCAGGATTAAATAAGTATCTAGCAGATAATTTAATGCTCTGGTCAATCTTATACTATATCTGGCGTAACAAACTCCAATTCGATCTCATTCACACGCATTTTGCGCACCCAGCGGGATACATTGGAGCAATTATAGCAAAACACTTCCGCAAGCCGCATATTCTAACAGTCCACGGCTCAGATATTTTGGAGGAATTCGTGCCAAACGAAATTGTGCGATTACGGAAGCATCATCGCGATTTTGCATTGCAAATGGCTAATCGAATTATCAGCGTGAGCAATTATCTCAAACACGTACTGATCGCAAGAGGAATAGCACCAGAAAAGATGATAGTTATCCCAAATGGCATCGACACCAACATTTTCATTCCAGAAATCGATTTGAACGGACATGTTGATATTCTTTTTGTGGGGAATTTGATCGAATTGAAAGGGATTGATTTGCTCATTCAGGCTTTTCACAAGTTCTATCAGAAATATCCGAATTTGAATTTGAAGATTATCGGCGAGGGACCTCTGAGAGATAAGCTCTGCTCTTTAGCTCTGAAATTAGGCATCTCCGATCGTGTGAATTTCCTTGGCCCTATGCAAAATCGGAATGTCGCCAGGATTCTTTCAAAAGCACGATTGCTTTGTCTTCCTAGTCGCCAGGAGGGATTCGGCGTAGTGGCCATTGAGGCCCTTGCCAGCGGGGTTCCCGTTGTTGGAGCCAGAACTGGTGGCATCATAGATATCATCACTTCTGATAACATTGGATTTTTGTTTGAGCCAGGTAATAGTGATGATTTGGCTTTGAAATTGGAAGCAGCTTTGAATAAAAATTGGGATAAGAACGCCATTCGTAAAGAAGGGCTAAAGTACTCTTGGGAATTAATAGCTGATCGGATCATTGAACAATATCATGTGGTGCAAAAAAAATGAGCCTTTTCCGAGAAAGCACCGTTTCATTCGTCAGCCTAATCATCGCCAATATCTGTTATCTCGTTATCGGCGTGATGATCGCCAGGGCGTTGGGTCCCGAGGGCAAAGGCGCTTGGGCCATTATTTTAATGATCATCGATTACCTGGCGTTGCTTTCCAACCTGGGGCTAGATGCGGCCAGTGTCTATTATCTGGGGCAGGGCAATCATTCCAGAGGGCAAATCCTTTCGGTCATCATTTATGCAACGATAGGGCTGGGCCTGATCGCCCTATTTATTTTTACGCCTATCATCTGGCTATGGGGCGACGCCATCTTCGCCAAGGGTGAGTTTGATGCTGGTTTGTCAATTGGTGCTGTCTTAATTGTGCCGCTTGTCTTAGGACTGCGGCTGATCAGCAGCTATTTTCAGGGCTGTCTGAAAATCGTGAAATACAATTTACTAATCCTGATCCAATTATTCTTTCAAATCATCAGCCTGTACCTCTGTTTGGTGATCTTGAAATGGCAAATCTGGGGCATTTTTATTTCCTATGTCGCTTCGCTGTTGATTGCTATTGGCATGGGAGTAATTTTTCTTTTTGTCGAAGGCATCGGCATCGAATTTCATAACAGCCTGGCGCTGGCGAAAAAAATGCTTCACTATGGATTCAAAGGTTACATCGGCAATCTGATCCAATTTGTCAATTACAAAGTCGATCTTTTTTTGGTCAATTTGCTGCTGGGCTTGAGCGCGACGGGTATTTATTCGATAGCCGTGAATCTGGCGAGTTTATGCTGGTTCGTCTCCTATGCCATGGCAACCAGCTTATTCCCTCGCGCCTCAGCTTCGGGAAAAAGCAGCGCTGAATTGATCAACCGATCCGCCTCGATTTGTTTGCTATTGACTGGTGTATCGGCAGGAATGCTTGCGCTGATTTGTAAGCCAGCGATCCGTTTGCTGTATGGCGAACAGTTCCTGCTAGCTGCAAAAGCAATTTATGTTCTGCTGCCAGGTGTGGTCATTTTTGTTTATACCCGAATTCTGGCAACTTACTTCTCGGGCAATGGGCGTCCGCTGATCAACTCCGCCATTAGCCTGGCATCATTAGCAGTGAGCATCCCATTGAATTTGATTCTGATTCCACGATTGGGATTGCCTGGCGCTGCGCTGGCAATCACGTTAGCTTATATAGTGAGCAGCGGGCTTAGCTATCTTTTGTTCAAGTTTTACCCCATTGATCACAGTTTTGAAGTTTTGTTTCATAAAATATTCAGATTGAAAAAAGCAATTGAAATTCAGCCATGAAAAAAGTTTTAATGATCTCCTATTTCTTCCCGCCTATGGGCGGTGTAGCGGTTCAGCGGATCACCAAATTCTGCAAGTTTTTGCCTGAATTTGGTTGGCAGCCCATCGTATTAACGGTAAAAAACGGCTATTGGACAGTTTGGGATCACTCTAACGAGGATCATAAAACAGGTTATGAAGTCGTTTATCGCACGCCATTTATTTCGCCTTTTACATTAATCAATAAGCTGAGCTTCGGCAAGGCGAAATTCGGGACGACCAGCGAAGATAAAGGCAAAGCACTCGATAAACCGTCTTGGTGCAGGAAGCTAATGCGCCAGATATCCATGCTCTGGTGCGTGCCTGATGAATTTATCAGTTGGTTCCCGATCGCTTTTTTTTACGGATTAAAAATTATCAAAAAGCATGGCGTTGACCTCATTTATGCCAACGATAGTCCGCATACTTGTCCTTTGATTGCTTTAGCTTTGAACAAAACGACAGGATTGCCTTTTATCACTGACTTTAGGGATCTTTGGATTGCCAATCCCGAATTCAATCCCAGGAATGGATTAGAGATGATATTACAAAAAAAACTGGAAAGGATAATTATAAAAAAATCGAACCAAATTATAACTGTTACCAATGGTTTTGCAAATGTGTTAGCTAAAACGCATGGTGAAAAGCAGAATAAAAAACTCACTGTGATTTATAACGGTTTCGATATGGATGACTTTGAAAATAGCTATTCTGGCATATATCAGAAAGGGCAGAAGACTTTTCGAATTGTCTATACAGGAAGCTTCTTCGGAACTCTTATGACTCCTGAAAATTTTCTCATCGCCTTTTCTCGATTTGTTAGAAACTATAATCTGCATCCTTCTGAGATTGAGATAATCTTTGCTGGGGCTGAGAGCGAACAGTTGAAAATCTTAATCGAAAAAACTCGAACAAAAAATTATATAAAAGTTTTACCGAATCTATCTCATCGCAATGCATGCAGTCTGCAAAAATCAGCCGATCTACTCCTTTTCATTATCCATTCATGCAAAGGTGGAAAAGATAGAGTATCTGCCAAGCTCTTTGAATATCTTGCCGCTGGGCCCCCCATATTTGCTATTATTCCTCATGGTGAAGCAGCCAATATTATTGAAAAAACAGCATCAGGAATGCTTGCCAATCCAGATGATGTAGCTGAAATTGAAGCCTCTCTGACATCTCTTTATGAAAAAATTCATATCAAAAAAGAGCCGTTTCAAAGAAATGAGGCTGAGATAAGGAAATTCAATCGGCGGGATCAGACCAAAAGGTTGGCAGAGATATTCGATGAAGTCACTGAAGCAAGAAAATGAGAAAGAACAAAATTTATAACTAAGCGAACAATGACAGATTCAAACCAACAAAATCAGCAAAAAAAATTGCCATGTATCGTAACGACCTCTTGGGATGACGGTTCAGTTCTCGATTTGAAATTGGCGAATTTGCTCGATAAATATAATTCGAAAGGGACTTTTTATATTCCACAAAGCTGTATCAATCATGGCTTTTCAATTGGAAATTTAAAGGAGATATCGAATTGTCATGAAATTGGAGCGCATGGCGTTTCTCACAGGGATTTGACTAAATTGCTCCCTCAAGAAGCAATTCATGAGATAAAAGAAAGCAAACATTTTCTTGAAGGCATCCTAAAAAATGAAATAGCAATGTTTGCATACCCTTATGGGTCCTATAATAATTTGATTAAATCTCACGTTAAAGATTGCGGTTACCTAGGAGCACGGACGATCAATCCCTTTCGCTTCGAATTAGCATTTGATGCCTTCGAAATGGGAGTAACCATGCACATAGCGCTTTTTTATTCATTTATTTTTAGAAAATTAGGAAATTTGAAAGAGAAAATATTGAACTCATATAACGAGCAATTGTCATTAGAAGATAATATTGTAATTAAACAGCCACAGGTTAAAGATTATCTTAAGCTTTTCAGAATTGGATTGCCTCTCTTATCATTTGTAGACAACAAAAAATTAATCATGAATATTTTTAAAAGAATTCTTACTACAGGTGGAATTTTTCATCTCTGGGGGCATTCCTGGGAGATCGAGCAATTTAAGATGTGGAAATCATTAGAACTGATCTTTGAATATATTAGCAAGCGCCCAGAAGTCAAATATCTCACCAATTCGGGCTGTTTGGAAATGTGAACAATGAAAATATTATTTGTAAATGAAACCATGGGTTTTGTTGGTGGCTTGGAACAGTATATATTTAGCTTAAGCAAAGTATTATCTGGAAATGGTCATCAATGCAGCTTGCTTTATGCGAAAAGTTCAGGCAAAAATTGTGATCAATTCGCACGCTATTTTTTCCAATGCTATCAGATTGATTTTTCCCATTCGCCTCAATTTGATGGCGTTGCATTAAGAAAAATTCTCATTCAAGAGCGGCCAGATGTTGCTTTTTTGCACAAGATTTCAAATGCGAGAATGATCCATGAAATCCATCGATCAGTACCAACGGTAAGAATGATCCATGATGTGGCGCCATTTTGCCCAAGTAACAGAAAATTTTATTATTTCTCTGGCAAGCTGTGCTATAGAAAAATGGGGCTGAAATGCTATTTATTCCCAGGCTGTTATCGCCTAACTCACGCTAGACTTCCTTTTATCGGCCATGGAAGTTTGTACAGAACAAAGCAAGAGCTTAAAGGCACATTGATCTTGGATCATATAATAGTTGCCAGCAACTACATGAGAGATCAGTTACTCATGCATGGCTGCCCGCTGGAAAAATTGACCGTGTTAAGATTGTTTTTCGATGCCAAGATCGTTACGATCTCATCAAAAGAAGAGTATCAAAATGTTATTCTATTCTTAGGAAACGTGAACAAAAGCAAAGGGCTAGATTGGCTAATAAAATCTTTGGAATTTGTCAGGTCTCCTTATCAAACAATCGTGATCGGTGATGGGAAAGAATTACAATACAATAAATCTTTAGCAGCAAAACTAGGTTTTTCCGAACGGATCGAATTTCTTGGATGGATTGATTATGACAGAATAAAAAATTACTTTCGGAATGCTGTGATGTTAGTGGTTCCCTCGCGCTGGCCTGAGCCATTCGGACTGGTTGGTCTGGAAGCCATGGCTCATGGTGTGCCTGTTATAGCCTCCAATGTCGGCGGCATTCCCGACTGGCTGGAGGACGGCAAGAATGGCTTTCTTGTCGAAAGAGGCAATATCCGTCAACTGGCTGAAAAGATCGAGCTGCTGTTGACCGATAGAAATTTAAATCAAAAGCTTGGCGAATATGGGAGAACATGCGTGATAACCAAATATAACCCCGATGATTATGTGAAAAAGCTGATGCGAATTTTCGAGCAAGCAATTCAAAAACGACGAAACGAGCAAATCTAAATAGAAAATTATGGATTCCCTAGTCACTCGATTTAAGGCAGATCTAAGATTGATCTGGCATCAAAGCCGAAAATTGACCTTTCGGTTTATCAGTAAGCTATTGTTCTGGCTACCCACAAGAGAAATAAATTTAATTGAGATCAAACGGGTTTTGGTTATCATCGTTGGTAAATATGGCATCGGTGATGTGGTCTTATGTACCCCAGCTCTGCGATTATTATCTGAGCATTTTGGTGCAAAATCAATTTCCGTTCTTATTGATCAAAAGAATACTCATGTTTTAGATAATTGTCCTTTGTTTGAACATTTGTTCATCTTTAACAATCGAAGTAAGCTTAGAAAGTTGTTCAGCATGATAAAATTGGCAAAGCAGCTTCGTCAATGTCACTTCGATATAGCGATTGATTTCTACAGTTATCAAGGGATAAATAGCGCATTGCTGGCTGTGCTGAGTGGCGCGAGGCATCGAATCGGCAGGGATACTGATCATCGAGGTTTCTTTTTCACGAAAAAGCTGCCGCCAGCTCCGCCTCAGCAACACCAAATTGATCGCGTGTCGGAATTATTGTACCCGATTGGCCTTGATAAAGTGACATCTCAACCTGAATTTTTTATCTTTCAAAAAGATCAGAAGAGAGTCGAGCGGTTATTGAATGATCTAGGAATTGAAAATAATAAGCCGTTCATTATTATTCATCCCGGAACCGGGAACTATATCTCCCAGGCGCGGCAATGGCCGCTTCAGCGGTTTGCCCAACTAGCAGATCGCATTATCGAGAGATATGCTATTGATCTGCTCTTCACGGGAAGTGGAGCAGAAATCGGAATGGTCGAAATAATACAATCGGCAATGAAGCATCAAGCTTATTCGGTGGCTGGAAAATGTTCGCTACAAGAACTTGCTGCGCTGATCCAGCGGGCACAATTATTCATTTCTGGTAATACTGGTCCTATGCACATCGCAGTTGCGGTGGGTACCTCAACCGTTTCCATTTTCACTCACATCGACCCCGATGACCATCCCGAACGATGGAAACCTAGGGGAACGAACCATATAGTCATTCAAAAAGATGTCGGTTGCAAAGTGTGCGACCGTAGGAGATGCCGTTCGTTTCGATGTCTCTATGATTTATCTGTTGATGATGTGTTTCAGGGGGTTAATGAATTGATCAATAGAACTTGGGGGATCAATATATGGAGCAATCAAGGAAGTTGATTTGCCTGCTCGGTGTCAAAATAGATGTAGTAACGGCAGCAGATCTCATTAAAGATATTCATCAACTGATAGAGACAAAAACCAGATCGGCGGTCTTCTATGTAAATCCAGATTGTCTCAATAAAGCTTATATCGACGACGATTATCGAAGCATCTTAAACGCAGCGGATCTGGTCTATGCCGACGGCGTCGGGGTGGTAATCGCTGCTCGTCTGGCTCGCCAGTATTTGCCAGATCGAATCACAGCGATTGATATTTTTCACGATCTCTGTCATACATGGGCACAGCAAGGGATTCAGCTGTTTTTGCTTGGCAGCAATGATAAGAGTAACGAACTGGCCTGCTCTCGATTACAAGCCGCTCATCCACAATTAAAGATCGTCGGACATCATCATGGATATTTTC
Organism: candidate division KSB1 bacterium; assembly: GCA_034506395.1. Lineage (NCBI taxonomy): Bacteria > Pseudomonadati > Candidatus Zhuqueibacterota bacterium. Next base: position 44,621 of record JAPDPQ010000006.1, read on the forward strand.
ACTGGGATTCGGATCTAAATCAACGAGTGATTGAGCAGATCAACTGCAGTGAGCCAGATGTGCTTCTGGTCGGCTTTGGTGCACCACACCAGGAAAAATGGATCGCAAAACACATGGATCAGTTGAATGTTCGCCTCTGTTGGGGAGTCGGCGGCTTATTTGATCTTCTCTCTGGCAATCTTAAGCGAGGGCCAGCGTTATTTCATCAGCACCATCTGGAGTGGTTTTGTCGGCTGATGATCACCCCAGGAAAAGTGTGGAAGCGTTACCTGATCGGTGGACCTCAGTTTTTTATGAGGGTAATCTTATTTGAGCATCTGAACCGAACAAAGCGCGCTAAAAAGCTTGGCGTAATTTAAGGAAGTCTCATTCATGATATCGGTAATTAAAAAGGCCTGTAAAGCTATTTTCCCAAATTTTCTTTTTCCACCAGTTCGAAGGTGATATTTCTTGTTTTTAAAAGTCACCTATCGGATCTTTGGTCGAAAGCCAGTTCACGGAGAAACTGCTAAAGCCAAAAGCCGACGGCTCAAAGAAGGGTTTTTTGAAAAATACTGTCAGGGCAAAGGCATTGACATCGGCTATGGTGGAGATCTTTTAGCTGAAAACTGCCAAGGCTGGGACTTTGAACATGGTGATGCTCACTATCTCAAAGGCATCAAAGATCAGCAATTTGACTTTGTCTATTCTTCGCATACGATAGAGCATTTAGCTCAGCCAGCCACAGCATTGAAAAACTGGTGGCGTGTCTTGAAAACTGGCGGGTTCATGATCCTATATCTGCCGCATCGTGATCTATATGAAAAAAAAACTGACACTACCATCACGTTGGAATTCAGATCACAAGCATTTCTTTCTATTAGATCGTGATGAGCCGCCAGACACATTGGGAATTGTCCCGCTTATCAGGAGAACGCTTAAGAATTACGAAATAGTAGCGCAGCGCATTTGCGATGATGGCCATCAAATTACAGATCCTTATCAACATAGCGATGGGGAATATTCCATAGAAATCGTGATTAAAAAATCAGCATAATTTAGGAGAAACAATGATCCAGATTTTGGTCGAACAAAATGCCCCAGAGATCAGGCAACTATTGGAGCTATTAACAAAAATTCCTGAGCCAATGTGCTCCAGTCCCCAGCCAGAATTTTTATACGCTCTTGCCAAATCCGTTCCCGCTGATGGGACAATTGTGGAGATTGGGACGTGCGCTGGCAAATCTCTCATCAGCATGGCAATGGCGAGACGAGCCATCAATGGCACTCCAGTTCATTCCATCGATATTGAAAAGCATCCCCTTATCGATAATTACATAGATGCTGCTGGTGTGCGAGACTGGACGGATTTGATTATCGGTGAATCGACAAAGGTTGCTCAGCACTGGTCTCACGCTATCGACTTGCTTTTCATTGATGGCGATCATCGATATATAGGCGTAAAGAGAGACATTCTGGCCTGGCAAAAATGGGTGAAGATGAATGGGATGGTGGCATTTCATGATTATGGTGATGGAACTGGAGTTCCCCGGGCGATCCATAAAAAGATTCTCAATAGACCATGGATGTGGCAAGTAATTAGCGATCGAGAATATGGCAGTATTTTTGTGATAAAACGACTCATCCCAGCTTTGGAAGATCGAGAATCAAAGTGGCATGAACAAAATTTGTGGTGGTTTTATTTTAGAAAGAAGATTTCAAAAAATATTCTAATCCAAAAATTGTGCCGATTTATTCAAAACCAAATTGATATTAAAAAATGGAATTCAATATTACTTAGTTAAACACGATATTCATCTGGAATTCATCAAAATATCGTTGCTTATGATAGTAACATTATAACTCTTGATTGCTGCATCTCTTAACTTGTTATTTATTAGAACTAATGAAAGACCTGTATTCGCACGGATGACATTCACATAGCCGTCAATTGATCATTTTGGAGAGACTTCTGATTCATTGGAATTGGAGAAAAGAAATTGGATAAGCTGCCAAAATCGAAAAAAATCTTATATTATTTGATATACCTTTCAGTGCTTCTAGTAATAACACTAATGCTTGGAGAAACTTATGTACGTTTATTTTCGAGGCAAGGATATTTGACTCCGAACATTCAGAAAAAAAACTCTTTACAATATGTCCCTTCGCTTTATGCAAGGCATTTATTTCCAGAACAAGAGCAAACAATTAAAGGAGCATACAATAATATTTTGCACATTTCAAATAAAGGGTATAGAGGAAATGACTTTAAATTTGAAAAGGATAGCAATGTTACTCGGATTATCATTTATGGTGGGTCGGCCGTTTTTGATCAAGCCGCTACGGAAGGAAAGGATTGGCCGCACCTGGTAGAAAAATTGCTAAACGAACGTGGTTTTTCAGTAGAAGTAATAAACGCTGGAATCCCTGGTCATACATCCATTGATTCTTTTGAAAGATTATTCTTAGAAGGTCATTTATTTGACCCTGACTATGTAGCTGTATATAATGCTTGGAATGATATTAAGTATTTCAAAACAAAAAAACCACTTTTGAGAATTTATAAGCCCTATGATGAATCTCAAGATCCATTTCAAAATTATCAAGGATGGTTGGATAGGTTCCTATGTGAACATTCGCAGTTTTATGTTCGCGTTCGCAATCGTTACTTTCGATGGAAATTGAATATTGATACTGAAGGAGTAAAGAAAAAAGTATCCCTTTCATCAGAATTTTATGAAATAGGCTTGCGTCAATATAAACTAAATATGGAAATGTTTGTGGATTGTGCCAGAAATATTGGTGCAACTCCAATATTAATTACTCAGGCTCGCTTAGTTTCTAAGGACAATACAGCAGCGGATCGAAATAAGATCATTTATGAATACACAGAGTTGACTCATGAAGCTTTATTAAAGGCATTTGAGCAATGCGATCAAATATTATATCAAGTAGCAAAAGAAAAGGAAGTTCATATTATTGATGCTTCAAAGGCAATGACTGGAAAAAGCGATTTTTTCATCGATCACGTTCATCTGACTCCAAAAGGCTCAAGCATGATCGCCGAAATTGTGGCCCAGAATATGACAGGAATCATGACATCCGATATGAATATCACAAGAAAAAAGTAAGTTAAATGACGCTGCATTATCAAGGTGAAATCGGAAAACCAAACATAGGTATCCTTTTAAATTTAGGTATTAATGTGAGAGATGAATATGTCCAAATTTTCTTATCCCTTGATCGGCTTCGTTATTATTTTATTTTTCTTTTTTCCATCATGTCATAAAAAGAACCCCTCTGAGCCTTCGCAATCCAATATGTGGGTGGCTATCAATCATGGCTTGAACAATTTGCAGATCCGAGACATCGCCATTGATCCATCAAATTCTAAAATCATCTATGTTGGCACCCCTGAAGGTGTGTTTCGAACTGATGACGCAGGGAAAAATTGGAAGCTTAAAAATAATGGCTTAACATATCGAGATATAACCGATCTCGAAATCATTTCAAACGAATTTGCGATAATTTTATCTGCTACCTGGGGCGGCGGGGTGTTTATCAGCGAAAATGCTGGCGAATCTTGGACAGCTATGAACAACGGTCTGGCTGATCCAAGAGTTTCCGTGATCATCGCCACTACTGATATAAATCCGATGTTCTATGCGGGAACAGAAACTGGGTTGTTTAACTCAAAAGGGAAATATGAAAAATGGAATAAAATCGAAATTGCGGGCGGCGCAGGACCAATTACAAGTATCTGCATTAACGGAAATGAGCCATCGGTTATTTATATTGGAGCAAAATATCTGGGATTATTTCAAACCAATGACGCGGGTTTAAGCTGGGTTCAAAAAAATATTGGATTACCAAATACAGCCGAATCTGGATTTGCCACACCGACCGATATTCAAATTAATCCCTATAATGATCAGCATCTTTTTTTAGCAGCGGGTTGGTCTGGGCTTTTCGTAAGCTATGATGGAGCGCTTAGCTGGCAAAAAATAGCGACATTTCCCTCTGGCTATTATTTAAGAACAATTGCTATCGATTTTAATAAAGCAGAAAATATTTATGTTGGCACTACTGAAGGGATTCTCTATTCAAAAAACGCTAATTTAGATTGGATTAGTTTCAATGATGGTCTCACCACCCTGGATGTCCGAGCCATTGCAATTGATCCAAAAGATACCCGAATAATCTATGCTGGGACCATGGGCGGAGGGGTGTTTAAATATGTTAGAGAATAGGCGGTGGTTAATAGTCATTTTTATTTTTGCGCTCATTATACGCATCTTTTTCATACTTTTTTGGTTACAAGAGAGGCTCTATTGGGACGACGAATTTGCCTACGATCGCTTAGCTACGCAACTGATCGAAAAGCATTGCTATCAAAATGAAGAGGGCAAGCCTACTGCCTTTCGACCACCAGCTTACCCGCTGTTTCTGGCCTTAAACTATCTCCTTTGGGGGCGGCATTTCTGGGCAGCGCGAATGTTTCAGGCATTTATCGATTGCCTGACACTAGTTCTGGTTTATTTAATCGCCAAACGAATTTTTAACCCAAAAACTGCTGTCCTCTCTGCTTCTATTTACAGCTTTTATCCGCTACTTATTTACACCGCCAGTACCTTCTTTCCCACCACGCTTTCGATCTTTCTATTGGCATTGTTCATCTATTTATTGGTGAGCACCCGTCAACAAAGATCATTCTGGAAGCTGATGTTCATTGGTATCATTGCAGGATTAAGTGTACTGACAGTGCCAACATTTTTAGCATTCATATTTCTGGCATTAGGCTGGTTATATTTTGATCTCAGAGAAGTCGATCCGAGAAGATTTTTTCCCATCGGAATTATGGTCATTTTTATGACATTCACCATGCTTCCCTGGCTGATCAGAAACTATTGTGTATTTAACCAGCCATTTGTCCTTTCAACCAATAGCGGATACAATTTCTGGATGGGAAATAATACCTGGGCCACCCCGACAACGGGAAACAGCATTCGGTATCCTGATTACTTAGCTAAGGAACTAACTCAGGCAAAATCTGAAGTGGAACAGGAAAAAATATTTTATCAGGATGCGCTTCAATATATCAAAAAAAATCCTGGCAAATTCATTTTGCTAACATTTAAAAAAGCAGTGAACCTATGGCAGCTTTATCCCACGCCGACCACGGGCTATAAAATGATGGATAGGCTATCGAAGCTGATGAGCGTTCTCAGTTATGGTCCTATTTTATTATTTGCAATTTTCGGCTTGATAATTTCCTGGCGGGACAGAAAAGAGTACACCTTGCTCTTTGTTTTATTATTTGTCTCCTTTACCATCAGCTATGCTTTTTTTATCACCAAAACCCGCTTTCGTCTGCCGCTGGATCCGTATTTGATCATGCTGGCCAGCTTTGCAATTGCAGAGCTTGGGAGAAAGAAAAAAAATATAAAATTATCTTTGCAAAGGAGCTTTTCCAGGGAGACTGTAAGAAATCATTTAGAACATCGCCAGTAATTCCCAAGTCATAACCCATGCGATTAGCTTTTAAAATTTTATAAAAAACATTCTATCGCAGCCGGAGGGGATTCCCATTTTCTGCTATGTTTCGAGCAATCTTAAGAACATTACGCCCCCACCAGTGGACCAAAAACTTCCTGCTGTTCGCAGGTCTAATTTTTTCGCATCGTCTATTTTCGTTGGTATTATTCACAAGGACCTTGGCTGCATTCGGAATCTTTTGTTTGATCAGCGGGGCAATTTATATCATCAATGATCTGATCGATCTGAAAAAAGATCAGCAACATCCATTGAAGCGATTACGGCCGATTGCATCGGGCAAAATATCACCGCGCACAGCCAAACGATTGGCCGGCGTATTGCTAGTGATCAGCCTGCTATTGGCCTATCGGTTGGACAGAAGCTTCTGGCTGGTCTGCGCTGGCTATGCCGGGTTGATGATCGGCTATTCGATTTATTTAAAGCAGATCGCCATCCTGGATGTGATCATCATTGCCATTGGGTTTGTGCTGCGAGCCGTGGCCGGGGCCGTCGTGATTGCGGTGAGCATTTCGCCGTGGCTGCTGGTGTGCACCCTATTTCTGTCGCTGTTTCTGGTACTATCCAAGCGCCGGCATGAGCTGGTACTATTGGGCAAAGAGGCTAACCATCACCGGCAGAGCCTCTCGCAATACAGCCCGTATCTGCTGGATCAGATGATCTCCGTGGTGACCGGCTCAACGTTGATCGCTTATGCGCTCTATACCCTGGCGCCGCGCACCACGGCGCTGGTCGGGTCCAGCTATTTGATTGTAACGATTCCGTTCGTCATTTTTGGGATTTTTCGTTATCTCTACTTGGTGTACGAAGGCAGCCAGGGCGGCAATCCGGAGATCGCGATTTTTTCAGACCAGCTGTTGGTGGTCGATGTGGTGTTGTGGGTTGTAGTGGTGGTAGTGATTCTGTATTTGTTTTAAGGCAAATTGGCAATTGGGTAATCAGGTGATGAGGTAAGGAGGCAATTAAGTAACTGGGTAATTGGGTGATTGGGGAATTAGGTAATTTCGTCATTAGTTAAATAGGATACTGTGGTAAAAGCGAAATCAGGTAATTTGAGTCTGAGCATTGAAAGCTGAAAGCGAAAAGCCAAAAGCGAAGAGCGAATGGCCAAAAGCGAAACATTGAAGGAAAATCTTATCTATGACAAAAACCAAAGTCGCTGTTTTAAAAACCTCACCATCAACCATTTTAGATGATTATCAAAAATTATTCCATTTGGCGGAGTATCAAAAATTTATTTCCAGAGAAAACGATACGCTGATTAAGCTTAATTTGTCTTGGACCAAATATTTTCCAGCCTGTTCCTCGCAACCATGGCAGGTCGAGGGCGTGATCAAAACCCTATTAGCAGATGGATTTCAGAAGCAAAAACTTTTGCCAGTTGAAAATAAGACTGTAGTAACCAATCCCCATAAGGGCGTGCGCAACAATCGCTGGCTGCCAGTGCTGGAAAAATACGGCCTTTCGTTCACTGCATTGCCCGAGGTCGAGTGGATGGTCTATCAGTTTAAGACGAAACTCCTGCGACTTAACCAGATCTTCCCTGAGGGCATCGAAATTCCCAAGATGTATGTGGGCAAAAACGTGATCCATCTGCCAACTGTAAAGACCCACGGTCATTCCATCACCACTGGGGCGATTAAAAATGCGTTCGGTGGATTATTGAAGGAGGTGCGTCATTATGCTCATAAATACATCCACGAGGTGCTAGTCGATCTGGTGATGATGCAAAAGGAGCTGCACCCTGGCATTTTTGCGGTGATGGATGGTACGGTTGCTGGGGATGGCGCCGGTCCGAGAACGATGAACCCGAAAATTAAAAATTATCTGCTTGCCAGTGCTGATTCAGTTGCCATTGACGCGATAGCTGCGAAAATGATGGGCTTTGATCCACTTAAAATTCCGTACCTAAAGATCTGCCACGACATGAAGCTGGGCGTCGCCGATCCGCGCGAGATTGAGATAATTGGGGAGGATATCTCTCATATAAATTTCGGTTTTCATACCAAAAGGAGCTTTGTAATCTGGGGCGATCAGATGCTTCGGTTGGGACCATTGCGTTTTCTGGAGAAGATCGCGCTGCACTCGCCATTGGTGGTCTGGGCGCCGTTGGCATCCAATATCTATCATGATTGGCTCTGGTATCCCTTGATCGGCCGAAATCGCATTCGCAAATTCATGAACACAGAGTGGGGAAAATTGTTTTCGAAATATTAGAGCAATAACAAAGTTCAGTGATTTGATTATCTATTGCCCGCAGAACGAATATTGTGCTGAGCCGAAAAGAAATTCTGGGCTTCAGCTTAAATTCTCTTTAAATTTGATTCAGTCGGTTCTTCTGAAGGGATACTTTCGTCAGCCATTCAGAAGATTTGTGTTTCAGCCCAGATTCTCTCTAATTACTTGATTCGGTCCCTTCTTCAGAACGGACACTTTCATAAGCTAGTGGGAAGTTTTGGGCTTTAGCCCATTCTATTAATCATTTTGCCATTGATTTATATCACAACCAAATTGCAATGACCAAATGCCGATCAAAAATACTGCTTGTTTGCCTAACAATTGCGATCTTGTGCACCAGCCAAGCAGTCGGCCAGATGGGCAACAGCAATATGATTCAAATTGTTGAATCCGCTGCCGACCATATTATCATTCAAGTGAGAATCGACAGCGTCGCTATTCAAGAACAGAACAACGACGGTCGCAGCTTTCATGTCATTTCGATCCCCGGTTTTAACATGACGACCGAGCTGGGCAAGCCGCAATTACCAGTAACTGGGCTGTTATTGGCAATGCCGATGGACGGCTCGGCCGAGTTCAAGATCATCGAGTCAACTTATGAGGTGCATCAGGGGATCGAATTGATCGCTTCAGATGAAAAGTTGATTGACGAAAACGGCATAACTCCTCTTCACATTGTCAGCGATAGGAAATTGAACGAACCAGATAGCTGGTTTCCAGCCCAGCCAGTAAGATTGGGCGAGCCAGCGATGATTCGGGATCAACGCGTGCTGCCAGTTCAGATTTTTCCCATCGAATATCATGCAGCTCAGAAAACCCTTCGCTGCTATCGTTTCCTTCTGTTTCAAATCCATTTTTCGCATGGAATGTTATCATCTCTGCCAATTGTCGATCAGACTCAGTTCGAAACAGTGCTGCGGCCTCTGGTGGCGAACCATGAAATTGGCAAGAATTGGCGGGCAAAAAAAGATCGCCCGCCTGGTTTAGGAAAGCCAACCTCCAGTGGTGCTGCGCGACCTGCCTATAAAATTTGCGTCCGCGAAGATGGCATCTATCGGCTGACTCGGACCGAATTAGATAGCGCTGGCATCCCAGTGGAGACAATCGATCCTCGAACGCTGCGGCTGGTGAATCGTGGCATTGAACTGCCGATCTATGTCCACGGGGAAAAGGACGGCCGCTTCGATCCTGATGATTACATCGAATTTTATGGTGAATTCAATCGTGGGGGAAATAGCTATTTTTCACCCTATTCCGATGGCAATGTCTATTGGCTCAGTTGGGGCGAAGGGATCGGTCGACGGCAAGTCGAAACTGATGGTGGTCTTTATGTGAAGAGCACAAATCAGTTGGTCTCACCAAATGCTTTTCAATTTACTTTACATGTCGAACAAGATAATGTGTTCGATCGATTGCTGCTGGTGACCGATGAAATACAGGATCATTGGTTTTGGGAGACCATGAATGCTTCTGGCAGCTATGATTTCAAATTTCATCTGAATCACCCCGCTGCTGATGGCACAGCTCATATTCGGGTGATGCTACATGGTTCTACCCACCCAGATAAAAATCCAGATCATCATGTTGTTGTAAAATTGAATGGCTATTTGATCAAAGAGGCGACCTGGGATGGTCAGGTTGCGCATGAGGTCACGGCTGATATCCCCATCATAGTACTCAAGCATGGCGAGAATACGCTAAGCGTGACGCTACCCGGGGATACTCCAGCCGGTGAAGTGGATCAGGTATTTTTGAATTGGGCGGAAATCACCTACTGGCATGCGCTTTTTGCCGAGGGGGATTTCATCGAGATCCCCTGGGACGCAGGCGATCGGACACTTCATCAATTCAAAATCAATGGTTTCAGTGCTCCAGACATTTCAATTATTGATAATTTTGGTCGACGCCTGGTCAATTTCGATGTACAAAAAACTGATTCGGGCTATCAGGTTACTTTTCAGGATCGACCCACATTGCAAGGACTGCACTATTTTCTTTATAGTCCGAAAGCAATAAAAAAACCGATTCAGATCGTGTCCGATCAACCTTCGAATCTCAAATCATCGCAAAACGGAGCCGATTACATTTTGATCACCCATGAGTTATTTCGAAATGCGGCTCAGTTGCTTGCCGAGCATCGTCAAGCTCAGAACCTGCGCGTTGCGCTAATCGATGTTCAAGATATTTACGACGAGTTCAATGATGGCATCTTCGATCCTTGGGCGATTCAAAAATTTCTGAAGTATGCCTATGAGAACTGGCAGCCACCAGCACCGCTCTATGTGCTTCTTTTAGGCGACGCCACTTGGGCATGTGATAAGTCGTTGGCTCGAAGTTGGCGCAAAACTTGTTTCATCCCCAGCGTCATGAAATACACCTATTCGTGGGGGCTCACTTCCAGCGATAATGCTTTTGTTTGCGTCAGCGGAGACGACCGGCTTCCTGATATGTTCATCGGAAGACTGCCAGTAAATACCATCGAAGAAGCGCGGACAGTTATCGATAAAATCATACAATATGAAAAGCAGCCATTGCTTGGGGAGTGGCGAAAACGAATCTGCTTGGCCTGCGGAGATGATCCGTTTTTCGAACGGTCAGCAGATTATCTGGCTCAAGACTACATCCCTGCCAGTTTCGAAGTGCCCCGGCTTTACACCAATCCCCGATCGAAATATTTCGGCAGCACTCAAGAATTGGTCGGGTTGTTCAATAATGGCGTCGCGCTGCTCAATTTCATCGGCCATGGCGGCGGTGGCGTGTTTTTCGATGCAGATTTGTTCTTGTTGGAGGACATCGTTCTCCTTAAAAACCCTCGGACCTTGCCAGTAATCTTCAGCCTCACCTGTTTCATCGGCTATTTCGATAATCCATGGACCCCCTCCCTGGGCGAAGAACTGCTCCGAGCGAAAGACAAAGGCTGTATCGCCACCTTTGGTTCCGCAGGTCGGGCCTGGCTTTATGGTGATTATTTTTTGAACAATGCCCTATTCGAAGCGCTATTTAAAAATGGCCTTCGCCACCTCGGCCAAGTCACCACCCAGGCCAAATGGCGCATGATCACCTGGACTGGCAGCTATTGGGATCATGTGGAAAATTACAACCTGTTGGGCGATCCAGCGCTTCGGATCGGATTCCCATCGCATCCGATCGATCTGGAAATTCATCCGAGCTCAGTTCCCGCTGGAGAAACCTTCACGATCCGCGGAAAACTGCCTCTTCCTTTAAATGGTCAAGCCAAAGTTCAGCTAATTGATTCATCGGAAGCCATATTTCAAGAACATACTGCTTCGGTATCGGCTGGACGGTTCGAGCTCACGCTGCCTATGCCTTTCACTAATGCTGGGTCTGCCCTCGCCAAAGCGTATTTTTGGAATGAAACTAGTGATGGCATCGGCTCAGCACCTTTTGGCATTGAAGCCCCGGCATTCACAGAAATTAGCACGATACCAAGTAGCCCAGGTCATCGAGATTCGATTTTCTTTCGAGCTAAGATTGAAGTTGCATCGAAGGTCGCGCCGTCCGGCATCGATTCAGCGGTTTGCCAAATCAGTTACACTCAAGCCAGTTGGGAGAACTTCTCCATGCACCACATGCCAGATGGCCGCTTTCAAACCGAACAACCGCTGATTGCCAACGAAGGTTCAAAAATTTATTATCGAATCCAAGCCTTTTATCGCGCTGCCAGCAATTTCCTATCGAATTCCATAACCAGCCAAATCTATTCGTTTACCGTCAATCGCCGCGCTGATCTCAGATTTTTGGCCCCCGAGCTACAAATTTTCGGTCGGGAATCGGTCATGCTACAAACCAAAGTTTTCAATAAGGGAGAGACCGATGCCCGCAACTTTACGGTGGAGTTTTTCGAAGGGGATCCCGATGATGAGAAAAAAATAATCGATCCGGTGCGAATCTTTCGTTTGGCGGCAGGACAAGATACTATTTTGCAATCTCCCTGGCCAAATCAACCCAGCGGCCGCCATCGATTGGTGATCAGGATCGACGCCGAACAGCATGTGCCCGAATCCAATGAGAGCAACAACGAAATTCAAAAGCAACTTCATTTGATCACTTTGATGCATGGCAGCGCAGGTCCAATCGTTAGCGCTGATAGCAATTTTTCAATCACCATATCCCCGAGTAGCATGCCCAGTAATTGTTCAGGGGATATCCACGTGCGCAGCGCCGCGGAGATGAGCCTCACTTGTCCCATCCCATCTGGCTTTATCCCCGTCGGGTCTCAAGAGAACCCGCCACGGTGCTATGAGTTGCGATTTGATCCTCCGGATGCCCAATTGTTACAGCCCTTTTCTATTCGCTTCAAATGGGCAAAGGAACAATGGGAAAAGCTGCCTCGCGTTTATGCTTGGGATGGTGTTCACCAGCATTGGAGCTATCGGCCTGCACAATTGGATTCCAGCGATGCGAAATTGATCGCCACCGCCCTCGCTAGCGATGCCATTTTCGGCCTATTTTACGTGAACGATCCCACGCCACCCTTAATGTCCATTCGCATCGAGAATCAAAATTTCGCGGGAATGGATTACGTTTCGTCTCATCCGATCATCAGCGTGAGCATCGAGGATGAATCTGGAATCGATCTCCAAAACCAGCCGCCAGAGCTGTATTTGAACAACCAAAAGGTCGATCTTACGAATTCTTCAGTGTGGTTTAGTCCACAATCGAACAAAATTGCTGTCATTCGCTTCTCCCCTACTCTGGTTCCTGGGGAACATGTGATCAAAATCAGAGCTGCGGATCTTGCGGGAAACTGGTCGGAGCAAACGCTCGCGGTCACGGTGAGCGGCGAATTTGCGCTTCAAGCCCTTGCCAATCACCCCAACCCGTTTGTCAATGAAACCATCATTGCCTATACGTTGACCGATGAGGCTGAACTTGTTTCGCTTAACATTTACACCGTTTCGGGGCGTCTGATTCGACGCTTTGAATTTACCAATGAAGTCGGCTACATCGAACATGTTTGGGATGGCTGCGATGAAACAGGCGATCCAGTAGCCAATGGCGTTTATTATTTGAAATTCATCGCAAGAAAGGGCAATCAAAAAATTGAGCGGATCGAAAAGCTGGCCAAATTGAGATAGAACTCGATCCTCGCCGATTGAATGTTCTAACCTGGAGTGTAATGCCAAGAAAAAACGAGTTTGCATCTTTCAAGATTGCCTTGAGAGCAATTTGAATTGACAATCAACGAACTCTGGGTAAGGAAGTAATTTTGCGTCCGACATCGGCTTTTATGTCTTTTTTTTGAACCAAGGACCTCAATGAAACAGATGAAGCAGATAATTGTCCTCTTTTTGCTCGGCACTTGCGGTCAAGCCTTTGCGGGAAAGTATGCGGCGGAGTTTCTTCGGATCGGCGTCGGGGCGCGAGCGTTAGGGTTGGCTGGCGCCTATGTGGCCATGGCCGATGATGGCTCTGCCAGCTACTGGAATCCAGCCGGATTAACGGACCTGAACAAGCATCAACTCCTGTTCAGCCATGCCCAGATGTTCCAAAATCTGGCCGATCACCATTTCGCGAATTGCTCTATTCGCTTGGGCTCAGCTACCGCTCTGGCCGCCAGTTGGATTCGATTGGCGGTGGATGATATCCCCCGCTACAGTGAGCTTATTGGTACACGCTACGATCGATTTATTGATCCCAACCTGCGCTCCACTGGCACGCCTGAGGGCTATTTCGGCGATGTTGAAGATGCCGTTATTTTGTCATTTGCCAGAGCATTTGATTTCGATCTAATAATTGGAACAGGCCTGAATCCTGCCATCATACCATTAAGGCTCGGTCTTGGAGTTAGTTACAAATTTATCTCCCAAAAATTGGATCGCTTCGAAGGAAAGGGGCAAGGCATCGACCTTGGCTTGAAGCTCAGCCTGATCGGGTTCGAGGGCGAAAACGACATCCAGCAACGCTGCCTCTCCTTTGGCTTCAGCATTCAGGACTTGGCCGGAACCCCAGTGGTTTGGAATACTGGGCAACGAAGTAAGGATCAACTTCCCATCAATTTGATGATAGGCGTCGCCTATGCTGAACGAATTCCTTTCGTCTCGAGCCGGCTGACCATCTCGCTGGAGCGTGATGATAGCTACCAGAGCTTTAATCGGCTTGGCGCAGAACTGACCTTCAATGATATGGTGGCACTCAGGGCTGGCCTGGAAAACGACCGATGGACCGCGGGCGCTGGATTCCGATTGTACTTCTTGAGACTGGATTACGCGTTCCTCAATAGCGAATTGGGCAATAGCCATCGGATTAGCGGAGCGGTGGAATTTTAAAATTTCTGTCTTTTTAGTCTTAAAAAACATTCATGCTTTGATCTTCAAATAGACATTTTTATCTCGCCTTTTAATAATTTCCCTTGCCTTTTTCCCTCAAATTCCGTACAATAATCCACCCAACTAATCAATTCAAAGCCCTAATCATAAACCAGGAGCTTCGATCCATGAAGAAATACATCCCAATTACCCAATTGCCCATTTACCTAACCATCTTATTCTCCATTTTCCTAATTACCCTAATGCCTAATCACCTTATAGCAGCAATTGAAGGCCGATTCATGCAATACCCCGACATTCGAGGCGAGAAGATTGTGTTCACTTATGAGGGCGATCTGTGGACCATCGGGCAGAACTGTGGGCTTGCGATTCGGCTGACAACGCATCCTGGAACTGAATATGCTGCCAAGATTTCGCCTGATGGCAAGTGGATCGCCTTTACGGGCAATTATCACAGTGGCGAGAATGTGTATCTCATGCCTATCGATGGCGGCGAGCCGCAGCGATTGACCTATCACATCGGCGGGCAGGTGGTGACCTGGACGCCCGATGGCAAAAAGATCATCTTTCGGTCGGGATTTGAAAATACCTTTCGTCCCATTGTGAAGCTGTTTGCCGTCACGCCAGAGGGGGCGATGCCTGAGAAACTGCCTGTGCCTCGGGGCGTGCTGTGCACCTTTTCGCCTGATGGGAAGAAAATGGTTTACAACACCCGTGGTCGGGAGGAATATTATTGGAAGCGTTACAAAGGCGGACAGTACCAGGACATCTGGCTGTACGATTTCGAGAGCAAAAATTTTCAGAAGCTGACCGACTACGTGGGCAAGAACAGTTACCCGATGTGGATCGGCGACAAAATGTACTATGTCTCGGATCAGGGTAACAACGGCATTGCCAATATCTATCGCTATGATTTCACCACCAAAAAGATCGAGCAGGTGACTCAGTACGATGATTTCGATGTGCAGATGCCCTCGACCGATGGGAAGAAGATCATCTATTTGCATTCGGGTTATTTGTATGTGCTGGATCCAGCCGTCGGCAAGCCGCAGAAGATCACGGTGCAGATTCCCACGGACAACTGGCAACTGGCAGAAAGGACGATCAATCCCAAAGATTACATTCATTCGATGTCGGTTTCCAACGACGGCGAGAGGGCTGTGTTCGAGGCTCGGGGTGATGCCTTTTTGGTGCCGAAGGATGAGAACAAAGACACCAAAAATCTGACTCGCAGCCCAGACAGTCGGGAGCGCTATCCGCAGATTTCGCCCGATGGCAAATGGGTTGCCTTTTTCTCAGATAAAAGCGGCGAGTATGAATTGTACTTGAAAAGCCTGGAGACCGAGGGCGATTGGGTTCAACTGACCAAAGGCAACAAAAATACTGTTTATCATCTCGAGTGGTCGCCCGATAGCAAGAAGATTCTGTTCGGCAACAAGGATTTCTCGATCTTTTATGTGGATATCGACACCAAGAAGTTGATCAAGATCGACTCCTCCAATCAATTGAAGAACGATGAATTTTATTGGGAGATCAGCGACTACAGTTGGTCGCCCGATAGCAAATGGGTCGTCTATTCGTTCGTACAGTTCAATCGCAATAGCAAGATTTTTCTGTATAGTCTGGATCAAAATAAAATCTATCCGCTCACGGATGATTTTTATGACAATCTCAATCCCAGTTTCGACTCCAATGGCGAATATCTCTATTTCCTCTCCTATCGCAACTATGATGTGCAGATGGATGTATTCGAGGATAATCACATCATCCCCAATCCCGTGAAGGTGATGGTGGTGCAGCTCAAGGCGGGACAGAAGCCGCTGTTCGATAAGGCATTCAAGGCTGAGAAAAAGACCACGGGCGAGCCGTTCCGCATCGATCTGGATGGGATTCAGAATCGCATCTTCTCTTTGCCTGTTGAGCCTGGAAATTATTTCTTCCTGAAAGCGGGCAAGGGCTTGGTCACCTGGGCGTCGATTGATGATTTTGGTGATGATGAATATGAGGAGATCTTCAAGCCAGGCGGACGAAATAAATGGACATTGCACGTCTTCAACATGGAGGATGAAAAAGAGGTCAAGCTGGAAGGCAAGATCACCGATTGGAAGCTCTCGGCCAATCGGGAGCACATGATCGTCAAAAAAGAATCCGATTATTTCGTCAGCAAAGTCGAGAAGGTTTATTCATCCAAGTCGTTGGGCGACAAGCTCAATCTGAGCAAGATGAACTATGTGGTTCAGCCCAAAGAAGAATGGGCGCAGATTTTCAACGACACCTGGCGCTGGTATCGGGATTTCTTTTACGCTCCTAACATGCATGGTCGGGACTGGCAGAAGATGGGCGAGACTTATCGCACCTATCTCCCGCAACTCACGTCTCGCCAGGATTTGAACTGGCTACTGTCGCAGATGGTCGGCGAGTTATGCGTATCGCATACTTATATTAGCGGCGGGGATAATGGTCCCAAAAAGATGCCCGATAATCCCACCTTCACTGGTTTGTTGGGCGCAGATTTGAAAGCCTCGTCCAGCGGCTATTACCAGTTCGAGATCATTTACGGGCCGACGGATTATGATCGAGATTTGAAAGCGCCACTCGTTCGCCCTGACATCGACTTGAAAGAGGGCGATTATCTGATCGCCATCAATGGCAAAGAGATCAAATCTCCCGAGAATCCATACAAGTATTTGCAGATCACCCAAGGCGAAAAGGTCTCTATCTCGGTCAATAATAAGCCTACGGCTATTGGCGCTAAAACTTATCAGATCGAGCCGATCAGGTCCGAGTATAATTTGCGATATAATCGCTGGCTGGCGGATAATATTCAAAAGGTGCTTAAGGCAAGCAACGGCGACATCGGTTATATGCACATCACGGCCATGAGTTCTGCTAACGTAGCGCAGTTCGACAAGTTCTGGCGGGCGTTTCGCTACAAAAAAGGATTGATCATCGACGTCCGTGGCAATGGAGGTGGCTGGACCGAATATTTCCTCATCGACAAATTGGAGCGAAAAATGGTCGCTTACAATGTGCTGAAAAACATGGTGCCGTTCCGCTACCCTGGTAGCGTGTCCAATGCCCATCTGGCTGTGGTGACCAATGAATACAATGGCTCAGATGGCGAGGCATTTATCGAGCATTTCAAGGCCCGCAAGCTGGGTACTGTGATCGGCGTGCCGTCTTGGGGCGGATTGGTAGGCATAGTGAACGGCCAGACCACGATTGATAATGGGACAGTTCATCAATCGAACAATGCATTTTACGGTCGAGAAGGCAAATGGTTGGTGGAAAACCACGGCGCCGATCCCGATATCCTCGTCGAAAACGATCCTGCTTCGGTCATGGCAGGACATGATAAGCAGTTGGAGACCGCGATGGAGGTGCTAATGAAAAAAATTAAAGATGAGCCGTTTGTGTTTCCTGAAAGGCCAGCTTATCCTGTGAAATAAGAAAAACGTCATTCCGAACGGAGCGAGGATTCTAACAGTGATTGAAAGCTTGAGATTTCTAGATGCCTCACTTCGTTCAGAATGACCGCTTTTAAGAAAAACCGATATTTTCTGACAGACTCGAATTAGAGGTTCATTTTTTCATTCTTGACCAAAAGGGTCAGGTAATCCGCAGATTATCTGACCTTTTTTATTCCTGAACCCAATTACCCAAAAAACTTTTTTGTTGATTTTGATGACAAATTTTGCTATCATACAAATGAGATGAACGTTTTGTAATTAAAAAAGGATCGATATTCAAGTATTCGACCAAAAATCTAAGGACTAAATAAGGGGAGTCTCTCTTTTTGTGGGACATAAAATTTTGGTTATCAACCCGGGTTCTACCTCATCTAAGCTTGCGTTGTTTGAAAATCATGCCGCCATCCTCGAAGAAAAGATTGTCCATTCGATTGATCAAATGAGAAAATTTCCCAACCTATGGGATCAATTTGAGCATCGCAAAAATGAGATTTTAGCATTTCTGGATCGCCATGGTGTTTCGGTTCAGCAATTAGATGCTGTTGTGGGGCGCGGTGGATTGTTGAGATCGATCCCCGGAGGCGTATACTTGGTTAACGATGCCATGGTGGCTGATGCGCGAGCAGGGATTCAGGGTCAACATCCGTCCAATTTGGGGTGCGCGCTGGCCAAAAGCATTGCCGATATGGCTGGGATCCCAGCATTTACGGTAGATCCAGTATCGGTCGATGAATTCGAGCCACTGGCTCGGTATTCTGGACATCCGCTGATTCAACGCCGGTCGTTGGCGCACACTTTGAATATTCATGCCGTCGGGAGAATGGCGGCGAAAAGGCTGAATGTTGATTATTTTCAGACCAACTTCATCATCGCGCACCTTGGTGGTGGGATTTCAATCTGTCCGCTAAAGGGTGGTCGGATCATTGATGTCAATGACGCATCCAGTTCTGGTCCTTTTTCTCCAGAGAGAACTGGTGAATTGCCATTGCAACCATTCATCGAGCTCTGCTATTCTGGAAAATACACCAAAGAACAAATGAGCAAATTGGTCATGGGCCAAGGCGGGCTGGTCGCTTACTTGGGCACCAATAGCGCCGAAGAAGTGGAGAAGCGAATTGCTCAAGGAGATACATACGCCAAAGAAGTTTATGAAGCTATGGCCTATCAAATTGCCAAAGAGATCGGCGCTATGGCGACCGTTGTAAAGGGCAATGTTCGAGCTATCGTGTTGTCAGGTGGACTTGCCAAATCGCAAATGCTCACCGATTGGATTACCGAGCGAGTTGAATTCATTGCCCAGGTGATTCTCTTGCCTGGTGAATTTGAGATGGAGGCGCTGGCTGAAGGAGCATTGCGAGTATTGGAGGGAAAAGAAGAAGCAAAAATTTATTGAACAATATGCACTGGCTAAAATGAAGCGAAATCATCAATCAAATGCGAAATGCAAGGCATCCACTTGGGTATTAGTACAAACACCAACTTTGCTGATCTCCATAAGCTTTTGACGCATTATATTTTTAATCTGAAAGTTTGATTTTAGATTCACTACTTTAATCATCAAATAACAAAGGCAGCTAAGGTTACTTATGAAGCGAACAATATTATCTGGCAATGAGGCGATCGCCCGTGGTTTTTACGAAGCAGGCGGGCGATTTGCTTCGGCATATCCTGGGACACCTAGTACAGAAATTTTGGAAAATATCGGACAGTATGATGAAATTCAGGCCCAGTGGGCGCCCAATGAAAAAGTGGCTGTGGAAGTAGCAGCCGGTGCGGCACTGGGAGGCGCTCGATCATTAGCCGCGATGAAGCATGTAGGGCTGAATGTGGCTGCTGATCCGTTATTCTCCCTCTCTTATCAGGGGACCAATGCTGGCATTGTCATTGTCTCGGCGGATGATCCGTCGATGCATTCATCACAAAATGAGCAGGACAATCGCTGGTACGCCCGAGCTGCAAAAATTCCCATGCTGGAACCATCAGACAGCCAAGAGGCTAAGGATTTCACTATCCTCGCTTTGCAATTGAGCGAACAATACGATACACCGGTCTTGCTGCGTACGACGACGAGGGTAAATCATTCCAAAAGCGTTGTGGCATTGGGCGAGCGAATTGCCGCTCCAGAAAAAGATTATAAGAAGGATTTCTCAAAAAACGTGCTCCTGCCAAGCAACGCGCGCAAAAAACATGTCCTGGTTGAACAGCGAACTAAAGCATTGGAAGAATATGGAAATCATTGCTCCTGCAATCGCATTGAATGGGGGGACAGAGGCATCGGGATCATTACAAGTGGCATCTCCTATCACTATGCCAAAGAGGTCTTCCCCACGGCATCGATTTTGAAATTGGGGTTGACCCATCCCTTACCAAAAAAACTGGTTCAGGAGTTTGCGGCGCAGGTCGATAAAATCTACGTCATCGAAGAGCTCGATCCATTTTTGGAAGAACAGATCGCGGCCATGGGTATTGTGGTGGAAGGCAAAAATCGCCTGCCAGTGCTTGGCGAGCTCAATCAGGAGATTATCGCCACTGCATTTGGATTAAAACCTGCATCGAGTGAAACAGTTTTAACGGATGTACCTATTCCAGCACGGCCGCCGGTGCTCTGTCCTGGTTGTTCCCACCGCGGCATTTTTTACGCGATGAAGAAGCTTCGACTCACCGTAACTGGCGATATCGGCTGTTATACGCTCGCCGCCATTCCCCCGTTAGAAATCATGGACACCTGTCTCTGCATGGGAGCGAGTATCGGCTATGCCGAGGGGATGGAAAAGGCGGTTGGGGATAAGATCAAAGGCAAACTGATCGGCGTTATCGGCGATTCGACGTTTTTCCATTCCGGCATTACTGGCTTGTTGGATATTGTCTACAATCAGGGCAAAACCAAGATCTGCATCCTCGATAATCACATCACGGCGATGACTGGGCATCAAGAGCATCCCGGCTCGGGTGTGACGCTCAAAGGCCAGCCGACGCATAAAGTGGACATCGAGGCTATCTGCCGCGCGGTGGGAATCCAGCGCGTGACGCGGGTCGATCCGTACAAAATAGAAGAGACCGTTGCCGTGTTGAGACGGGAGCTGGCTGCGGACGAGCCGTCAGTTATCATTGCTGATGCACCCTGCGTGATTCGAGCGCGGAAGGTTTTCAACAAGCCATATTTTGTCGATCCAGAGAAATGCATCATGTGCGGCATGTGCCACAAAGTTGGTTGTCCAGCAATCGAAAAAGATGAAAACGGCAAAACCAAAATTAATGATCTGCTTTGTATTGGATGTGATATATGCCGACAAGTCTGCAAACCTCTAGCAATTCAGAAACCAGTTGATGACTAAATCATTGCCTAATTGGAATAATGTGCAAAGCGCTAAAGATGATTCATGAATCGTGGTTCGCTTTTCTCATGGGAAATCGAAATTAATGGAACAGTGATATGGAAAATTTAAAGTATGTGGTCACAGAAAAAAAGCCAATTGTTAACGTTCTGATGTCTGGCGTTGGCGGACAAGGGGTTTTGGTTGCGAGCGACATTTTGGTAATGGTGGCAATGGAAGCAGGACTGGATGCAAAGAAAAGTGAGATCCATGGCATGGCCCAGCGCGGCGGCAGCGTGGTCAGTCAAGTGCGATACGGAGAGAAGATCTATTCGCCGCTGATTGCGACTGGGGATGCGGACATAATTTTGGCATTCGAAAAATTAGAAGCGGTGCGCTATCTAGATTATTTGAAGCCAGGAGGCGTTGTGATCGTGAACGATCAACAGATCACTCCCTTATCGGTGTTCTTCACCAATACGCCTTACCCCGAAAACGTCTTTGCCATTTGCAAAAGAAAGACTAATCACATTATTATGATCGACGGCGTTCAGCTCGCTGAGCGAGTGGGCAATCCGCGCACCATCAATTCGATCATGCTGGGTGCTCTCTCAAATTTTCTCCAATTTGACGAAGCATTGTGGATGAAAGCGATCGGGCAGAGAGTTCCTGCTAAAACATTAGAATTAAATCGAAAAGCTTTTGAGGCTGGGAAACAGGTAATAGGGTAATGAGTTTCTTTTGCAAAATGAAAATCAAAAGAAACGATGTCATTCCTGCGAATGCAGGAATCTCTTTTTTGACTGATGCTTAAGTCAACCGAAAAATGAGATGCCCGCATGAGCAGGCATGACAATTTATCCTGTTTCGATAATTTTGCAACAAGAACTAATCAGGCAACTGGGCGATTTGATCTTGTGACTCATGGATTGCTAATCAACTTTATGCGAGGATCTTGGAAATATAAATTTCCGTCATTCCAATTTTGCATATTTTCCTTTTTCCCTCAAAATAGCTATTGGACCTAAAAGATATAAAGTTAAGGAAATCGAGTATGACGATCAACAATTTCGATCAATTATTGGAGCAAGCGAAACAGATCAGTGAAAAATCCGAGCGGCCAGTGAGGGTTGCCATTGCTGCGGCCAATGATCAGGCTGCTCTGGAAGCCATTCAGGATGCAAAAAAAATGAAATTGGCCGATGGGCTACTCATCGGAAATAGAAAGCAAATCATCAAAGCGCTGGATGAGCTGAACATTGGGCACGATGAATTTGAGATCATCGAAGCGGATGAGGAGTCCGCGATCTGTCGCCGGACGGTGCAGGCCATTCACAACGGCGAAGCCGAGCTGATCTTGAAGGGAAAAGTGAAAACTGCCACTTTGTTAAGAGCAGTCATGGATGCTGAGCACGGCCTTCGCACCGGTCGATTGATCAGCGACGCGTTCCTATTCGAGTGGCCCGAGCGTCAGGATCCAAATAAATTGATGATCATCACTGATGGAGGGTTCAATCTGGCGCCAGATTTGAATCAGAAAATTCAGATTTTGGAGAATGCGGTTCAGGTAATGCATGCCCTGGGTCATCCGAATCCTCGAGTGGCGGTCGTCTCCGCAGTTGAAACTGTAAATCCTTCACTGCAATCTACTGTTGATGCTGCGATTCTAGCTAAAATGAACGAGCGGGGTCAGATCAAAGGCTGCATTGTGGATGGCCCGTTAGCTCTGGATAATGCCATCTCTCCTGAAGCAGCTCAACAAAAGGGCATTCAATCACCCGTCGCTGGCAAGGCAGATATTCTGCTTTTTCCTAATATCGAATCCGCCAACCTCACGGCCAAAGGCACTACCTATTTCGCCAAATTGCGGCTCGCTCATGCCACCATGGGCGCCAAGGCACCAGTGCTAATCCCATCCCGTGCTGATACATCGGATGCAAAGCTGCTCACATTGGCGCTGAATGTCATTCTTTGCAGACGGGCGAACGAAGCTGGCTAAATAATGTTCGATCGATTGCGCTCGGATTATTGGTCCGCTTTATCTGTAAAAATGAGTCACTGAATAATGACTATCTTAGAATAAAGAGCGCATCGTTCTCCATCCCCCGAATAGCGCATTTGACGAAAAAATAGAAAAGCGTATTTTGGTTCCGGGAAGGATAAAACTGTTGTTTTGAGCAGCATCAGATTGACGCGACATCAAAATAAACTGATCGAATGAATAAAATTGGTTCAAAAAAATGACTGATCAATTCACCCTTATTTTTTGTACTCGGATAAGAATAGCGGCAGATATCCCTCATTCAAAGAATCGGGTTTCTGCAAAATTCAAATAGATTGAAATGTTGGTCTCATGCCTGCGCATCCGGGCATCTATTCGCGTGCCGTTTCGTCAGGTCAGGAAGACGCAGATATCATCAGAAGCGACAGGCACCCATTCGCCATTTGCTCATTTTGAAGGACTCGACAACAAATATTTTTGGAGGATTCTTTTCCCCTCGTGTACCGCCTCTCGACCGGGGGATTCAATTCCATACCAACCTCGATAGCCTGATTTTCGGCACAATTCTATCATCTTGGCAGACAGTTCTTCAGTCGGCTGGTTGCGATATGACATGCCCACTGCCCAGGGCAAGGTTTTTTCGAGATAGCTATAATTATCAAACTCATCGCTTGGACGACGCCAGTCGGGATATGTTCCGAAATAAAGGTTATCTACCTCTTTCATCAATGCCACCATCCAATCGGCGTCATTCGAAAGTCCGCCATGATTTTCAATGCAAACACTGATCTTTGCTGGCATGGCATATTCCAGAAGCATGTTATACGATTCTGCCGCCCACTTAAGCGCTTCTTTTTTATCTACGTCTTTGGGGCCGCGGCAATTGGTTCGGATCGCGCAACAACCGAGATAGTGTGCAATGTCGATCCATTTTTTATGATTGATCACAAACTGCTTTCTCAATTCTTTTGTTGGCTCGCACCCATCGCCTTCGTCATCCACCATGATCAACACCATGGTCACCCCATGATCGGCAGCATTTTTCTTCAGTTGTTTGAGATATTCTACTGTCGGCACCTCAAAGAGCGTATTGACAAACTCAATACCGTTAATTCCAAAGTCCTCTCGTGCGATGCGAGGGAAGTCCAAGTTTTTCCATTTTCCAGCTCGGATTTCGTCCACCAGCGCCCATTCGGCCAATGAGATATCATCGCATGTCATGCGGGGGGTTGCCATAGCATTTTGATTGTTCAGCAAAGCAGGTGCCGCTAAACTTGCAGCGGTTAGCATGAGTGATTTTTTTATAAAATCTCTTCTTGAAGAGCGGTTGTTCACTTTATCCATTTTATGCCTCCTTATTGCCCAAAATCTTCTACAAAATTTAGTGTCATTTCGATCGTAACGGAGTGGAAATGAAAAATTGAATATCTGACGTTAGCAGTTCATTGCTCAGATTTGTCGCTCCACTCGAAATGACAGACTTCTCTGTTGTGCAGGTGTCTTATAGTTCCCAGCCAGTTCGATATACCCGTGTAAGGTATTTATTGGCTGCTTCGTCGTTGGTGATTTTCATATTGATCGAATCATAGTCGATTTTCTTCTTGGCGCGCAACGCCACCGCAGCGAGGTTGATCGTCTCGGTCACCGGACCGGCATAGATAAAACTGCCGGGCGACTCGTGATTATTCTTAATGGCAGCCACCCATATATCCGTAGAGGTGGCGCGTTCCCGCTCTGGCAACTCTTTTTCGCCTTGGTAGCTTTTCATAAGCCGCGAAGGGATAATCTCGGGATTCTCGCCGCGGAACCCAGCCAGGATTTTTCCTTTATCGCCGACAAACATCAATCCTTCTTCTGGCATATCACGATTGTCCTCTTTGAGCTCTTCCGGGATAAACGGTTTCATGCCACCATCGTACCAGAATAGATCGAACGCTGGCAAGTTCTTTTGCTCAGGAAAGCTCAATTGAACCATGCAGGACAATGGAAAGGAGACGTCATTTTCAAGCCAATAGTAGGTATTGCCGTCAACATAGCGATGCGTTGTACCATAGGCTTTGGCACTGACTGGCGGAGTATCAATCCCAAAAGTCCGGAACAAGGGAAATAAACTGTAATGTCCCATATCAGCAATGCTGCCACCGCCGAAATCATACCACCCGCGAAATACATTATGGGTATAATGCGGATGGTAGGGGATATCAGGAACTGGCCCCAACCATAATTCCCAATTCAATCCTGGGGGAATAGGTGGCGTGTCTTTGGGTCTAGCCGGCCATTGTTCCCACACCGGTCGATATGACCAATTATGGATCTCTTTTAGCTTGCCGATCACGCCATCGTTGATCCACCTCAGGATCAGATCATATTCTGGGCGTTCGCTCCAGGCCAAAAGATGAGTCTTAACTGGTGACTTTTTTGCTAATTCAATGGCCAGTTTCCCTTCTGACATTCGGTTGGCAATCGGTTTATGAGAGATAACATGTTTGCCTTTTTTCATGGCGATTATAGCCAAGTAGGCGTGATGATGATCCGGTGTCATGATTTTTATGGCATCGAGATCCTTTTCTTTTTCGAGCAATTCCCGATAGTCCTCGTAAGCTTTGCAGCCTTTATAGTTGCCAGAAGGTTTGTGTTTGCCATAATATTTCTTTACCAATTCTTTGCCAATATCTCTACCGCCAGGAATCCCCCGATAGTTCGCCCCCCAATTTGGCTCACCCAATGCTGTGCGAATCAGATCTCGGATCTCGTTCGGAGACCAGTCGAGATAATCGGTGCTGAATTTATTTGGATCACACACCGCCATGATCTGAACTTCTGGCCTCTCCAATAACCGCACCATCTCTCTCAACCCTTGAGTGCCGCAGCCGATGTTGGCAATGGTGATTTTATCTGATGGCGGAACATATCCAGGACCTCCCAAAACATGCCTTGGGACAATAGAAAGAGAAGCTGCCGTGGCTACAGCGGAAGAGATGAATTTTCTGCGGGTCATCACGTTTGTTGATGGAGGATTGGTCAAATTGGATTTCATTGGTGGCTCCTCATTTTTGGTTCGCTATCTTTATGAATGAATAAACGCAAAAGGCGCCTGAAAATTGCACAATCAACCGTCAACTAATTTTTAGAAGAACCTGTTTTAGATTCTCCATTAGTGGTCTCGGTTAATAGACGAACGTTTGAATCGCGTGCGGCAAAATAGTCGAAGATACCGCATTTAAGCCGATATATAATTTATAAAAGATCTGTTGATCACTTTGATTCATTACGATTGTGGCGATTTTCCCATCCACATTCATGAATGAAGTACATAACAAATGACTTCGGCTGCTTGCAGTGCTCACCCGTTTGGCATCCGGACGAATGAATTTTGAAAAGTGACCGATGTAATAATAGGTAGGTGTATATATCAATGTTCCTTCTCGAGTATCGGCATGGATTGGGGCAAAACAGAAATTCTTGACATGATTGGGCCCACCAGTTTCATCGAGCAAAATATTCCAATCGGTCCATCCGACAGCTCCACGATTAAAATCATTGATCATCGATTTCCCATATCGCTCGGCATTGGGCCAATAGTAATATTTCTGCGGATCAAAACCTCCGACGCACCCTTCGGTGAACAACAATTTTTTCTCTGGATATGATTCAGCGACATTCCTCAAATTATCATACATGGGTTCACCGCCGGCCCAATCCTCATACCAGTGAAAGCCAATTCCCCAGGCATATTTAGCTGCCTCAGGATCCTCAAAAATTGTATTGACCCTCTGGCAGATCAGATCTCGATTGTGATCCCAGACAATTATTTTTTTATCTCCAAGCCCTTCCTGCTTCATGATGGGACCTAAATAATTCTTCAAAAAGTCTCGCTCTTCAGTGGCCGTATAAATACATGATTCCCACGTCTGGGTTGCCATCGGCTCGTTCTGAATCGTAATGCCCCAGATCGGTATACCCTCTTTTTCGTACGCCTTGATAAACTTTGTATAATAAAGCGCCCATGATCGAAAATATTCGGGCAACAATTTGCCACCGTGCAGCATATCCTTATTGTCTTTCATAAATGCTGGCGGGCTCCAGGGACTGGCGAATATCAACAGTTCGCCTCCAGTTGCCTCAATCGCTTTTTTTATTAAAGGTATGCGAAATTGTCTATCATGATCAATGCTGAAAGTTTTTAGATCTTTATCCTCATCGGACACATAGGTGTAGCTTGCGCTGCTGAAATCACAGCTATGGATGTTTGTTCGCGCTAAGGTATAGCCAATGCCTTCCTTTCGATCATAATAAGCTTTTAGTAATTCATCCTGCTTTTCCGCTGGCAATTTGGCAAACACTTCGGCAGCCGCATCCGTAATCGCGCCGCCAATGCCTAATAAAGTCTGGAAGGTTTTATGTGGATTGACAAAAACGGAAACTTCGGTCTCTAATGGTTGTTGAGCAGGCTCAAAAATTTTCTTATCAGTAAGACTTAATCGAAAGTCGGTGTTTTGGGCAGTGGTATAAATTAGAACTTCTTTGCCTGCTACGGAAAATTCTTGGTTAATGGAATGATTTTCTATTCGCTCAGAACATTTTAAAAAAATAAGCATTAAAGCTAAAATCATGATTTCTTTTTTGGCCATGTTATATACTCCATATTAGCTATTTGGTAAATTGATCTTCATTTAGGGGGCATAACGGTCAAGGTAGCCGCATTATCACGCAATAACGGTTCCTAATTCCTTCCCTCTCACTTTCTGTTTATGAAGGGCGACTGTAAGCAACATCTATCCCAACTGTTTCTCTAGGTCTTGCCAGAATAAATAGAACCCTAGGGCCGCAATGAGCATCCATGTCAGGATAAAGGGTAGGGATTTCGTCCATTCGCCCAATGTGCTCAGAGATGGATCCTCGATGATGAAAAGTATCCCTATCCACATATGTGGAAACCACATAAGGACAAAGCTTGCCAAGAGCGCAAACCAAAGCCACTTGCGACGCAGCTGCGAACCAACTAATAATGATGTCACACCAAAAAGGAGTCCAAACGCAAGAAACGCGAAGCAAGAGATACCTTCCAAGCTTCGACGTAGCCGCCATAGGGATGGCGTTCCCCTATAACATAGGGACCAGAAGTGGGTTTCCACGTCCAGATCACAAGTAGTAAACCACTAGGAACGTATCCGAACCCACAAAATGCCAGAAGGTTCCAGCCTGTCAACAAGCGTTTTAGCAACGTTGGAGGCGTTATGAGGTTGTTATTCATGCTTTATGCTCCTATATGAGTATCTCGAATGGCGGGCTAACGGCTGGCGCATAAGCCGCACGCGGAGCGAGCGCAGCGAGCGGAGCGTGTCGGCTTGATGCGCGGGTTAGGCGCACCTACGGTTTTCTACCCACGTAGATTCCATACCCGATATACTCGCTATGCTCTCGGAAAAACTCAAATACGGCATTCATTCGCCTTCGTATTCTTGGGTTGAACATCCACTTCCACATAATCCGCGTTGCATTCCAAAACCCTTCATCCCTGAACATACGGCGTTGTCGCATTCCCATCTCGCCGCGAATAACTTCCACATCCCTCATCCCACACCCTTCAAACAACTCTTGCCATTCGTCAAAGGTAAGCGTGTTGCGAATGCAAAAAGCACAAGCCGAAGATTCCGCCTCGCGAAAGAGACTATCAGGGGGATGCTGGTAGAAACTCAATTCCAACCAGCCAATAAAACCACCAGCTTTGGTCACCCTGAGCGCCTCACGAACCGCTTGCTTTTTATCAGGTACAAGGATGAGAAATGCTTGCGATAGAGCAACATCAAATTCATCAGCAGGGAATGGCAAACTCAGCGCATCACCCGTTTGAAATTGAACTTGTCTTGATACTCCCCGCTTATGAACCAGATCGTTGGCTTGCTCTATGAGCCTATCTTCAATATCTACACCTGTCACTTTGCAGTGATATTTCTTCGCCAGATAGATCGCGCTCGTTCCTTTTCCACAGCCAATGTCCAATACCTTGCTATCTTGGGCAATACGGCATTTCTCTGCAAGCCTTTCCGTAGCCCATAGACCGCCAGGATGGAGCACAGTCATACCAACGTGGTATGCCATAAAATCAAAGATGTCACATTGCTCAATTGAGCATTTGGCTTCTTCCATTACCTATTCTCAATCCATTGGTGCGCCTAACCTTATGATTAGCCGCACACGCGCCGGTAGTGCATGGCGACCGCGCCGTTGCGTAGTGGCTTTGCCGAAACTAACTCGAGCCGTCGTGTGCTAGGCAGTCCGCTTTGGTACAGGGTCGGGCCGTGGCCAGCAATCCTGGGATGGACGAGGAACTTATACTCGTCGATCAGATCCAGCCGATCCAGCTCGGTTGCGAGCTTGCCGCTGCCCAGGAGCACACCGGCCGGTGTCGCGTCCTTCAGCTTCTGCACGCCCGTGCGCAGGTCGCCCACGATGTGGTGACTGTTGGTCCACGGAAAGTACCTTCGCGTTGACGACACTACGTACTTTGGCTTGGCCTCCAGCTTGACCGCCCACTCGCGGATCGCCGGTGGTGCCTCCACGTCGCCGCGGGCAACCGCTGGCCAGTAGCTCTCCATCATCTCGTAGGTGACACGGCCCCACAGTATCGCCCCGGCCTCATCCATGAGGCGGGTGAAGAAAGCATGTGTCTCGTCGTCGGCGATTCCCTCCCGGTGGTCGACACAACCATCGAGAGTAATGTTGATGCTAAAAACCAAGAGTCCCATGGCGGCGAATACCTCGTAGCGGCTAACTTAATGATTTGCTGCTAATATCCATTAATTAGATATATAGCTATATTCTGGAAAAAAGGTCTCTATTTATCCAAAAATTTCAAATTTTCCTACCAATAGGAAATACGTTTTCCTATTGGTAGCCATTTTTTAGATTGGATTTATGTGATTTGTTTTCCTATTACTGGATATTTTTTATTATTCCTTTGCAATTCGATCTTTCAATTCCAGAACAACTGTTTCTTAATAAGCAAATTCTTTCAATTCTTATTGGAATTCCGATTCCGCTTGCTGCACGGATTCATTGGTCTATCGGGATTTCTGCTAAAATCTAATTCAGTTGAAGTTTTTTTACCTCTTGCTGCTCGAGGATGATAAAAATGAAACAACAAATTCTTCATCCTTAAGTCCAGCGTCGGGGGTAATGTCAGTCAGGTCGTTGGAGGAGAAGGTTATTCAGCGACCAGCTCGGGCCGAAAATCCTTCCCACCTGCGGCTAACCTTATTTAGTTTTTAGCAATTGCTTCGCTCAAATGAATATACACAAAAAATTATATTTGTCAAGGAGAAAGTAATAAGAGATGATAAAACTGAATCCAAACTGGTCATTCTAAACGAAGTGGTAACGGTGATTTTGTCAAATTCAAAACCAAAACTTGGACAGGCAATTGAAGGGACACGAAATGAAGTTTATAGATTTGTTAAGGACATCCCATTTCTTTATCATGAACATAAAACACCGCTTCAAAGGTTGAAAACCTTTGAGAGCAATTCCTTTAAAACAATCCATTTTCATTTGGAGAATCTTTTAGCACCTCCTGAGAAGCTTCCCAGGCTTCGATGATCTGATCATTGTCGAAGCGAAAAATATGGATGACGGACCATTGGGAGTCTGGTGAGAGTGTGACTTTGCCATGAACCGCCACCATGTCTCCGTCTTCAAGCACACGCAACGCTTCATAAGTTTTATTGGGAAATTGCTCGGCGTTTTCTTCCATCGCCTTCATATATTATTCCCGATCGCCTTTGAAATAGGCGCTGTGATACCGAAATTGGGGATGGATAAATTGCTCATAAGCCTTGCGAACTTTGCCAGCAGAGGCCAGGCGCAAAAATGAAACAGCGATGTCTTTTTTATTCATTAATCCACTCTAAAAAGGTGGAAAATTATAAAATAATGTTAGCAGCAGTCATTGCGAGGCGTTTTTTGCCAAAGCAATCTCAAATGGCAAAAGGGATTGCTTCGCTCCGTTTCACTCCGCTCGCAATGACAGTGAGATAGGAAATTTGGTATTTTCGCTCAGGACTCATTAGCGAAATTCTTGCAATTCTTGGTTTCTCATTCATCTTGCTGCCTCTGCCTGCTGCAGATCGGCGATGATAATTCTCTTCATCTTGAGCATGACGGGGATGGTCTTTTTCGGATTCCTTCCAATCAGCTCGCCCATATTCGCTGGAACGATTTGCCAGGAGACACCGAACTTGTCTTTGATCCAACCGCATTGTTCCGCCTCAGGCACGGCGGAAAGTTTCTCCCAGAAATAGTCGATCTCTTTTTGATCTTTGCAGTTGACAATTAAAGAAACACCCTCATTGAAGCCAAAATCATGCGGCCAGGCCGAGTCCATGGCGGCGAATTCCTGGCCTTCGAGAGTGAATTGCGCATACTTCACGGTTCCTGCCTGATCGGGTTCTTCGCCTTTCTCGTAGCGAGCCAGCACTTCTGCTGTGGCATTTGGAAAGACCGATGTGTAGAAACGGATCGCTTCTTCCGCCTTGCCGCACACATCGCCGACGAACATCAGCGCGGGCATGATCCGCTGCTGGAAATCTCCCTCGGTGTAAATGACCTGCCAGGACACGCCAAATTTATCCTGAATCCAGCCATATCTCTTGCTGAAAGGATATTCTCCCAGCTCCATCATGACCATTCCGCCTGGATAGAGTTTTTCCCAGAGTTGATTCACTTCTGCAACCGTCCTGCATCGGGCGTGGAATGAAATGGAAGGATTGATCTTGAACAACGGCCCAGCGCTGATGGCCATGAATTCATAATCCATAATCTGAAAGCCAACCAGTTCGGCATCGCCAGACGGGGTATCAGGGATGAGATTTATAAAGTTGATTTTTGAATTTTCAAATACGGAAGTATAAAACTCCGCCGCCGCTCTGGCTTCTTTATCGAACCATAAATGGGGGATGATTTTTTGCATGGGGTTATTGCTCCTTGTGATAATTGATTATAGAATTCTGCAAAATAGGAAAAAATCTCATTTCGACCCGCAATTTGGCCATAAGCGTCAACTTAAGCGAATACATGGTGAGACGCTGTCATTCTGAGGAGCGAAGCGACGAAGAATCTCTTCAATAAACTTACCTAATTTCGTTAAATTAAGAGATTCTTCGCTCTCCGCCAGTTGGCGGATCGTTCAGAATGACTTCGTACTCTTAAGTTGACGCCAATTGCCATTTGGCGGGGAGAAATCTGTTTAACGAATTGAACTTATGAGATATACAGATTTCTCACTCCACTCCGTTCCGTTCAAAATGACACCAACATCTTAATTTTGCTGAAGTCTATAATTGATCATCCAGTGCACGCCAAATTTATCTTTAAAGCTGCCATAATAATCGCCCCATGGCTGGTCGGAGATCGGCATCTCGATCGTTCCGCCATCTGAAAGCGCCGTGAACAGTCGGTCGGCCTCCTCCTTGCTATCGGGGTGAATTGAAATATGGACGTTATTGCCCTGAATCAATTTGTACCCCAGCGACTCCAGCGCATCAGTTGCCATCAACATTTGATCTTTGCCAATGGGCAGAGCGATGTGCATGATTTTATTAGCGTCCTCTTCGGGAATGTTCACCCCCTCCATCGGCAGATCCTTGAATCGGACCACCGAGGCAAACTCGCCCCCAAAGACGGATTTATAAAAATTGAATGCTTCTTCCGTGTTGCCTGGAAAATTGAGGTAAGGGTTTAATTTTGTCATTGTGTTTTTCCTTTACATGCATTTTAAAATTATCTAAATTGTTTCTCATTTACTGTGCTTCATTTCAATGAAATGCCCGCTCTCTGTCTTAAACTTGATTGCAAAGTCGTTTCATTCTTCTTTTCAAAAATAATAACCATCACTTTTTTGAAGTCACAGAGATTGAAACAATCAATCGGTTAATTATCATTTTCTCATAAGCTTCCCAGAAGGCACATCCGAAACCACCGCTCCTCTGCTCGCAAATAGTCAAGATATTTATCCCACATCTTTAAATCGCTTTCTGCTCTCGGTGTATGCCAGATATCGGAAGCATCGTTCAATGGTGTGATGTACATTATGCAAAGTGAGACTGCTAGACTTTTTCATCAGGTGTATCGATAGCTGCTTAAATTATTACAACTTTGGATTTATATTCTCATATCCAATGATAAAAATTAAAGAGGCAACCTCTAAGACGCCCTTTTTCGCCTTCTATCATTTATTTGTTGCAATCCAAAAAGCCCGCTCATCCATTAATCCCACTCCGCACGGTTTTTATTTGAATGCCATTTTCGTTATTCCAAATTGGTTGATTTGCCAATCTGTATTTCTGGTAAAACCCAAGCCCATTGATGTCTTTTCACGAATGGTGATCGCTATGAAATTTTAATTTTTTTCATATCAGAGTTAAATGCTGGCTTTTCTATCTGTCAGCTCCTCAAATGAGTAACCAAGCCACATATTAGTACAGCTTGAAAAATTTTCCCACTGAGAGCGAATCCTTTAAATTTGCTTTGCCTCAGGAATATACAAAATTAAATAAATTTTATAAGAGGAAATTCGGCAAAATATGAAATTCTTCAATAAATATTTTTTTATACTATTCGAAAATTTAAAGGAAAATTTCCCAAAAACAGAAAAATTGAGGCTATTTTTTAATGGTGTTATTTCTTAAATTTCTTACCAAAGATACGATAAATCCCACAGCCGATCATTACCCCAGCAGCATGCTGCCGCAATAAAGGATCAAAGTTGAAAATGATTTCGGGATTGAATTTCCAGCGTTGCCCCCAGGAAGAACCGAGCATAATTCTTGGCCCTGAAGAGCGGGTGGTAATATCCCAAGTATAAGGAGGACTCATAGAATCATGTGTTTCTCGTTTAATTAAATAATTCCAGCCAATCCCCCCATAGAAGCGATCACTACCTAACAGAATCGTGGGATGCACGCCCTGCGTTCGCGGCTCATACTCGTTCATGAATTCACCTTTATAATATATAAATCCCACATCTGCGGCGACCAAAAGGGGCTGTTTGAGAAAACAATATTTGATATCGGAAAAAACGCCATAACCGTCTTTCGAGCCTCCATATTTGATCCCCACATCTAAATTCTTTATCACACCGCACCGCAGGCAGAGCGAGAAATCTCCATAGGTGATTGGCACCGCAACTCCCGCCCCGACCGAGGCCTGGCCAGGCCGAAGTACGCGCGGGGACTGATAGCCCGAAGGAACGCAGCCTACCCAAATCGCAAATGCAATAAAGACCAGATTTGCGATTATATATGGGACGAATGTTTTCATTTGTCTCTCCCAATTTTTGATTTGTTAAATTAGCCTGTATGCTGCTATCTTCCGGAGATCTCTATCCATTTTTTGTATCCGATTTTCTCAGTGCCATCAATTTTAATCAGCCCTATCGCATCATTTTGATTTAGATCATGAAGCCAGGGCCAACCGAACAAGAGCAGCTCTATACCGCGATGTCGGGTAAGTCGACCAATTGCATGTTCCAAAAAATCGGCTTGGGCTTGTTCACCTCCAAAGGCATCCAACGATGGCCATCCGATCTCACTGAATGCTAAAACCTTAGTGGGCACATATTGGAAAATTTTAGAATAGTAATCGTCGGGAATGTTTGAAGGGTTATTGATGCCACGCACGACATAAGGATAGCTTGTAAAAACGAGTATGTCGAGTTTATCAGGATTGAACATCGTAAGTACATCCAGTTTCGCCTCTCTATTTTCGGCGACGATCTCGCGGGCAAAAGTGCAGAACACAATGATCTTTGGTGAGAGTCGTTTTACCTCCGCGTATACTTCTTCATAGAGAGTCACATAATGCTGAAATCCGTTAGGGTTATTCTCATCCGTACCATATCGCTCATACCACTTGTTCACTTCATTCCCAAGCGAAAGATAGAGTGGGCGTGAAGCTTTAACAATATCTATGGCTGCCTGCTTGTAAGATGCTCTCCAAACTGGATCATTTAAAGTTGCACTTTCCATGCCTGGGGGTCTTACGAGCGTCAATCCAGGTCCAATAAATGAAAGATGAATGATGGGGAACATATTCTTATCGCGAATGAGCTGCTTGACGAACATTTGTCCCCAATCTCCTTTTAAATCTTTCGCCAAATCATAAAATGGCGTAGGCCGTCCCCAAACAGGAACAAACTCCGAATACAATGCTGCCTGGGAATATGCCTGGTCAAAAGATTGATCCTGAGCGGG
The DNA here is from genome assembly GCA_034506395.1 of candidate division KSB1 bacterium. Taxonomy (NCBI): domain Bacteria; kingdom Pseudomonadati; species Candidatus Zhuqueibacterota bacterium. The sequence goes on from JAPDPQ010000006.1 coordinate 79,715, forward strand.
GGTTGGCAGCAATCCCATATAAAATCCTCTTTCTGGTACTGGGAGAGCATCTATTGGACTAAATGGTTCTGGTACACTCGGGCCATCACATATTCCAATGCCCAAAATGTACATGACCAAGAGCAAAATCAGGCTGCCATGGATCTTTTGGTGTTCCATGCTTTTGCCCCAGGGGATTTCTACTCATATGAACAATCGCAAGGTGAAAGATGATATCGATTTCGAATCGTTGCCTCTCAATTCATCGATCTTAGGGATTATTTTTAAGCAATTGGATTGCGCGTTCCAATTGTTTGTCGCGATTCTGCTCTCTTTCTGTTTCAGTTTGCTCTACAACTATGTCGGGAATGACACCGTTCCATTCCACCATTTCACCGTCCACTCTTTTGAAATATTTGATGGGAAGCTTCAATCTTTTTCCACTTGGCAAATGAAAAACCTCACTGCTTCCTCCGCCGCCGCCAGAGGTATCCCCAACAACGGTCACATTGGGCGATTGCCGTATCAATTCAACGAATATCTCTGCAGCACTAAAGCTGGCCCCATTGATCAAAATCATTATTCTTTCTCGATAATTGAAATCTCTGGCTGGTTGAATCGACCATGACTGCTTGGTCCCATTTTGAAAATACCAGGTCTCCAAGACTGGTTCTGTGATCAAGCGGGCGAGTACGTACTCATACGTTAAGCTGCTGCCTCCATTATTGTTTCTGATATCGATAATCAGGCCAGTGGTATGCTCGAAATACCGCAACACTCGATCGACATCCCTTATCCAATCGCCCTCGACAAAGGTCGTGATACGAATATAGCCAATTGTATGATCGATCAATTCATACTCGATCTTGTTTTCGCCGACAATTTTCAATGGATGATGAAAATATCGTCTCACCACTTCGGGACTATAGCTTTCCTGATCACGAAATCTTGGAGGAAGATAAGTTGGAATAGGAAATCCCCCTTCGGTATGAATCTCTACGTGACCATCTTTTAACATTGCAAATAGATCATATAAAACGAAGTAGATCTCATCACCTCTCGCCTGGGATGCGGCTGGCTGAAAAACAAAATAAAGGCTATCCCAATTCATTCTTTTAAATTCGAAAAATGGATAGTACTTTTTGGCAATTATCCAGGCTGACTCGAACTCCCTCACATTCTGAGCAACATTTGGCTCGTTTACTACGAGGTCACTGCAGCCCATAACAAACAAAGCAATTATCAATAAAGCAAAAAATGTCTCACCTTTTGTGTTCATAGTCGAAGCATGACGCCAAAATAGACGATATCGCTTGCAGCAAGCAAATCATCCCATGCTTTAATTCTCAATAAAGTAAATTTGTAGCCGCCTTCAAACGCCAGTCGATGGGATAAGCAATAACTAACAGATATATCGTTTGCCACATTCAATGCTTTCAACAAAGTTAAAACCTTCAAAAATGAATCGTCCTTGTCCCTGGGATCGATAAACTTTCCTGCTAATGAAATCACATTGGATTGTATGGAAGATTCCAAGCGAAGACGGTTTTGAATAGGATAGATGAAATTGAGACGAAGCGATAAGGAAAGCAAGCCAGCCAGCGAAAACGCATCTAGAATTGCGGCCCCTCCGCGCGCGATATTTTGTGCTCGATAATAACAAAAGAATTCTGGTGCCGGACCTGCTAAGATATTGAATGGCTTATCGAATAAAGTCACCTTGCCAATCTGATAAAGATACGCCACGCTCATTTCAAACGTAGTCAATTGGGCCGAGATGCTATAATTGGTAATGTTGGCAGAGTTCACAACGTCGAGCCATAAATGAAATCCTGTTGCGCCATGGATTTTAGACCAGTCAATGCTGAGCCAGGATGAATTTCCTGAATATTTTTCTTTAGAAATGAATTCATCCTGAACCGCATGATAACCATAGCCGAATTTCACTGATATGCCCTGACTGAAATAATCGAGTCCGGGATTATTTTGTGCTTTGGCAATGTTGCTGAGCAATAGGATTAGCAAGAATATGTCGACTTTCTTCCACATTATCATTTCATAATAACTACCGAAAATGCTCAAAACATAAAAATCTTATAGTGCCAAATGCACAGATAACTGGGCATCTTACCGCTTCTGGTGATCCGTAAAAGGCTTCCAAGCGCCTCCCCTAAATCGAGGTCGCTCTTAATAGCGCTATCTGGTACGCTATAACTAGTTTGTATTGCAAAATTTTTAAAACAGGATAAATTGTCATGCCTGCGAATGCAGGCATCTCATTTTTTGGTTGACTTAAGCATCAGTTAAAAAGATCCCTGCATTCGCAGGAATGACATCGTTTCTTTTGATTTCCTTTTTTGCAGCGGAAACTAAATATGACCGCCGTCATTTAGCACTAAGCTATTAAGACACTCAATTAACCAAATTATAAAATGAAAACAAGCTGCAATTCCTGCCTGCATTCGATTTACGCATCCGCATAGTTCAATATAGCTCTCAACTGGCGGCTATTACAACAATTCGATCGCCGTTATTTGAACGATAGCGGCAGCCCAATTAGCACCCACACTGCCCAAAGAACCGCCATGATGGAGACACCGGCAATGGATTCGCGGATGATGAAAATCCATTGCTGCGATCGACATCGCCACTGCCGGATCCCGATCACTGTTAGCATGAGCAAAGTCACTAGGTTCCAGCCGAGGACCGCGTAACGGTTCGGCGTTAGACCGAACTGAAAGGTACGGCTCACCATCGCCGCCAGCGCATAGACATTGAGAAGCAAACTTAATCCCAGCAATGCAAGCAGGCCATAGCGCAAGATGATATTCTGGCGCGGAGATCGTTCATCCATTGGGGCTGATACGACGATGGTCAAGAGAACCAGAATGGCTAGGATGGTTGCGTTATAAACGATCAAGACCTCTCGCTCCTGAAACGGTCTCCAGAAGTAAGCGGGAACAAACCAGAAGACATAAATGGATAGAACGGCAATCGCCAGCGGTAGGATAAAGTGCGTGACAATTCTGAGGATCCGGGTGAGACCTGAGGCCCAATCTTGCGCTACTGGCGCAACCTTCGGGTCATAGACGCTAGCTAACGCCAGCATCGGAATGGCCCCAATGCCCCAAGCCGCAACGACTTGAAGCTTATCTTCAGCAAGATGAATTCCCAACGCAGCAAAGATGCCATAGGTCAAGACCAAAAAGATGGCGCCAGTACCGAAATAGATGCCGCCGACCAGAACGGTCTCCACGGATTTTACCAAATAGGCGTAGTATTGCCTGGCGGGATCAGGATAGCGCAGGGCCAGGGCAAATCCTACGATTGCCCATACCACAAATGGAAGATGGAGTGCATTTAAACTTGCGATGTCGTCCGTTCTGCCCCAGACCGTCGCTGCAATGTAAAGTGCGAGCGGAATGATTACCAGAGCTGCATATCCATAGGGCCGCCATTTTATTCGATCGACCAAAGCCAGATAAAAAAGGATGCCCAGTGCGGTCAATGGGCTCCAACCAATCCAGAACAGCGGATTTGCCTGACCTGGAATTGGAACTGGTGGCCGATTGCCGGCAAATATTGCAAAAAGGACGCCCAAAATCATACTCGTGGCAACGGCGATCCACCAGCGTTGCGCAGGACCGTGGCTTGCATGTTGTGACTCCACTCCACTCACCAGAGGCGGCAGTGGCAGAATATCCAGTCGATAAGCCAAAGCCTGGAATAGCACGTTCTCCGGATGTTCAGTGGCACATTGCCCGATCGCTTCTTTGAAGCTGGCCTCGTTCCCAGCCGCAAGAGCTTGCCGATAAATCTGCTCCAGCGCTGCTGCATTATCACCTGCTTTGTTGATCTGATTTTTCAGGTTCATCAATAGCTCCTATGACAAAATTCAAAGCAGCATATTTCGGTCTTCAAAAAATGCGGGCAGCGACAGAATAGATTTAGAATTAATTGTCACCATGCAAGCCTCAATTAATGATGGCCCTAACCGTTAAATTTATCGGCAAAAAACATCGTTAGCTTCTCGACGGCAACCGGTGATCAGGCAGAGCAGAGTGGGTCAGCGATTTTCATATTGAAATCGAGAAGCTCACCAGCCCAGGAACACCAATCCTACTGACCGCAAAGTAGTTCCCGCTGTCGAATAGAAACAGCACCATTGCTATAACGACAACAATTAGATCAACAATGGAGCAAGAGTTTTTTGGCTGGGCACTCGTCTTCTGCGCTCTCCATGTCGAAATGAAGCCGAACCCAACAAGCCCGAAGCAGCGTTGGGTCGTCTCCTGAAAAATGCGCCGGCAATTTGTGCTTAAGGTTCCTTGACATCGACATTGTGATAAGACTCAATTAGCCACGTGCCATTGTTTTTGACTAAGACCTCCTGCAGCCGGGTGCGGATGCGACCATCAGCCATAACCTTAACGCCTGGCGGGACACCAGCGATGTCTCTCAGTTCAGTGTCGATATCGACGATGGCAACATCTGGCCGCACGAAGCGGATCCTGGTCGGTGACATCGTGAGTTTGCTTCCTTTGAAGATCGTCTGGAAGATCTCGGCATGTCGGTTTTCGAACGCACGGCGTCCATAGGCGACGGTGCCACGGATATTCGTAAAGCTGCCGTCCTCGGCAAAGCTTGCAGAAAAGGCTTTAGCATCGCCAGCATTCCACGCGACAACCTGACTGGCGATGATAGAACGAATACTAGCTTCATCGGATGAGTCGCTCATCGCAGACGTCGGCACACCGGCGTAACTTTTAACAGTGGTGGTCAATAGCATAAGCCCCAAAATGGAGCAGGTCACAGCAACGTGGGCAGCAAAGGCCCGCAGGGATGGTAATTTTATTAAAGCAGTCATCATTCGATTCCTCCAATAGATTAGAAATGTTATGTCGGTCCAAAGTTCCTACCATTTTGGAACCACGATTTGAAGCATAGAACATCGCTGAACCGAACTGCCTCAGGCAGTATTCTTATTTTAAATTTGCATGGCATATTCGCCACCTGGCGCAGCCTGTGGTTGGTCTGCCATGACTCTTAATAACTTTCCTATTTTAATTGGGATCTTAAACTTCTCAATAATTTATCATTTTCCTCCAAAAGGGCTTTGGATATTTCCTGTATTAACTCTAGCGATTGCATGTACCACTTGTATTTTTCATTCAATTTTTTGGTTTTCAAATCATAGAACTCGATTTTTTCCTTATTGAAATTTGGAAGCAATTGTTGAATACATAACATTTCCATCTTCTTCATTCGATCAATCAAATTATGAACCTGAAGATAATAGGCTTCCATATCCTCAATTAATTTCAAATCCAATACATCCAATCCCCCAGTTGCCAAAATAGCTTCCCAGGTTCTGGTACTATACGAAGCACTCCCAAGGAATATTGGCTTCAACGTAGGCATCAAGCCTTTCTCATGCGCGGTCAAATATGGTGTAATAACGACACTATCCAGCATCGAAAAGGCTTCGGACATTTCTATCGAATCTTGCTCTGCCTGCTTCAGCAGGCTTTGATAAATTTGAATCCTCTTTCGTTGATTCCGTTGTTGAGTTTTTACATCATCCAACAAAAATGCAGCATATACGCCTGCGAAAACGATCAGCAATTGAATGAGGTAGTCAAATATTTTTTTGTGATTGATTTTGCTCAAATATCGCTGCATCCGTGGACCTCGATTGCTTATTTTTTTCTATCTGGCTTATGGCCGCGTATCATCTGCTTGCGGGCCAGCGAACTCATCCGAGCTTAATACAACCCAGGCCATAAAACCCAAGTTGAATAACTATTCTTGGGCAGATTGGGTGCTTATATTTTTAGAGGCAGCGCTTCTTTGGCCCTACTTCAAGCTAATGTTGCAATTTTAAAAACAAATGCTTTTCGGCTTTAACGATTGAGATGAGAATTTGTTTCCCAGTTTAGTTATTTGCCACAATGTTTCCTGCTTATTGCCCAATGGCAAAATATTCATGAATTCATAAAATTGCCCTAAAATTCGATGTTCTGCAACAGCCTACCCATAGCCTATTCGGCTCGGCAGGTAAAAATAAAATTTTTCGACAAGAAATAGCATCCAAAAATTCATATTCCACCCGCCGAGCCAGCACCATGCATTGGTACATTATATGGCAAAGCGAGATCATCAGGTATTATTTAAGCAAGAGAAGCTTCTTGGCCTGGACATGATCCTGATATTTAATCAAGTACCAATAAACCCCGCTCGCAAGCGGCTTGCCAGCATCGTCACAACCATCCCACTGGATCGAATGGAGACCAGCACCACAGCTTTCCTTCAGCAAAATCCTGACGTTTTCACCCAGCATGTTGTAAATCCTCAATTCAACCTCTGCGGCTGCTGGTATCTGGAATTGAATGGTCGTCCCTGGATTGAATGGATTGGGATAATTCTGGGCGAGCTGCAAATCCATCGGGATGCGATTGTCATGATCATCAACTGAGACAACAATGACCGGATTTTTGCCATCATCCCAGACAATCTCGCCGCCGACAATGGTCATTTCCGCGGCCAGGTCGTTGGTTTGCTCGCCGGTCATGGTGTATAGATCATGGGACCAGATCACTAGGTCAGCATATTTGCCCACTTCCAGGGAGCCGGTGGAATCTTCAGAGAAACTGGCATAAGCTGATCCCATGGTGTGAGCGCGCAACGCCTCCCTGGTTGTCAGTCGCTCGCTCTGGCTCAACGTAACACCTGTATTGGTGCGTCGCAATACCGCGCCTTTGAAAGCCCATTTGGGCTCTTGATAGGGCGAAGCGGGCACATCGCAGCCAAAGGCCAGATGAATCCCCATATCGAGCATCGTCTTGAACGGCAACATTTGATTCATGATCGTCTGGTTGGTGGCCTGCGTCCAGCCATCAGCATACCAGGTGATCCATTGCGGCTGTGTCGAGATGATGATGCCATCGTTGCTAATGCGCTGGAGTGCTGCGGTTGTTGGGAACAAGCCATGCTCGATCCGATGGCGCGGATCGGATCTGGGATTGGCTTGCATGGCCTGTTCAAATGCGGTGAGCGTCATGTCAATGCCCTCATCCCCCAGCACATGAACCGCTACCTGCAATCCGGTGTCGTGCAATCGCTTTACCATTCGATTCAGCTCATCTTGCGGGTGATACGGATAGGAGTTGGTCGCAGCATATAGGGTTTTGTCATAGAACAACGTCGAACGTGCCGCAACCCCGCCATCCATGGCCAGTTTCCAGCCGCCGAACCGAAAGCGACCTGACCGAATGGGTTGGAGCGATTTGGCCAGCGTATCGGCTTCCTGTTCGTAGTCCACGTACAACAGCGCATAAACGCGAGCTTTGAGCCGACCATCCTCGGCAAAGTGCTTGTAAGCCATGATATCCTTAATGCTACCAACGATGACATCTTGAATAGCTGTATATCCAGCTTGAAAGCAAAGCTGTTGCGCCAGTTCGATATCTTCAAACTTTTGCGTTTCGCTGCGATCGCCATAGCCCGGGGCATGCTCGGCAACCAAATTTTCTGCTGGGTAGTGAGACAAAATCCCGGTGGGTTGACCGTTCTCATCCTTCACGATTCGACTGCAGGGCGGGTTCGCGGTGCTGCTATCGATCCCGGCAATCTGCAGCGCCAAAGAGTTCACCACCGCATACTGTCCACTGCTATGGCGAAGGTAGGCGGGATTGAGTGGAGCCACGGAATCAATATCCCAGCGATCGATCGTTTCAAATGCTTTCAACGTAAATCCCTGATTGGCGGAAATCCAATCCCCCGGATTTAATTGCCGGGCATAATCGCCCACAACCCGCAGCAAATCCGCCTTGCAGGTGACTACTGGATGACGGATATTCAGAAAACCGGGCCAGAACTGCGCGCCATAATACATCAAATGATAATGCGAATCGATCAACCCTGGCGTTACGGTTTTGCCTTTTAGATCGATCATTTTGCATGGCGATCCGGCCAGTGGCTTGATCTCAAGATCAGTCCCCACAGCCAGAATTTTATCGCCTTTAATCGCCACCGCCTGGAAAATATTATCCTGAGCATCGACGGTAATGACTTTGCCATTGAACAGGATCAAATCGGCTTTGTCCTGGGCAGATGATAGTATCGCGGCGGCCAGGAGAATCAATCCCATGAGCCACATTGCTTTTGTTTTCATCGTTCTCTCCCTTCAAATTGTGTTCGTATTCAGCTTCCTTATGACTTAGGGAAGTGGAGTTATCAGGTTTGTGAGTCCGGATCCTGCGTAGCATTGAGCCGAACTGGCATCGATATCCTCTTATTTTGGGATCCCCTAAACGAATTACAGCTCGGGATGATTTTTTCTTCAGATCAAATCGCAGCAAGCATCAGCAATTGAGGTTAGAAGGGAGATGAATGTCATGAATGACAAAGATCTTCTTTCGAGCCTCCATGCTATTTTTATAGTGGAGCATCTCAAAACCATAACATTTTTGCTTACCATCTATTGCCGTGAACAACAACATCATTAGATCGGAACAAAAGATAAAATTGAAGAATGTCTGATAATTTCACTTGTTTAAAAATTGCCTGATTTCTTCTATGCTAAAAGGTGGGTTGCGGCGATGCAACATCGCGTGACAATTTGGACATACTGGACGCAGATCTTGAATGGGATCAATTTGGTAATTCTGCCCGATTTTTGATAATGGTGTTACATGATGAACTTCGATAAAACCACGTCCGACCTCGCCATAATTTTTGTAAAAACTAAAGCCACACACTGTACAAGAATCGCCATAATGAGCAATGCAAATCCGACGTGCTTTAGGATCGCGCTCATAACCATTCACCGTGATCTTCTGCTTTGCTCCTTCATAAATTGCCGAGTCACTTTCTGGTATTTCCTCTGGTAATAAGGGCTCAGGGTTCTGGGTAGAAAATCCCTGAAGCCGTTTTAATACCTGTTCATATTGTTCAATGCTAATTTCCGCAATAGTGATTACCTGGCGGGTTGTATTATACCCTAAATTATTAAATGTCTTCCCCAGAGGAGGAAACGATACGCCAAAAACTTCTTTTAGAAAGTTAGTTTCCTCAGTTTCTTGACATTCTTTGCTCGGATAGGGTCTCAGCGGCTGTTCAGGAACGAAACTCATTTTAAGAATATAACTGCGGCAAGACGTGTCTCCGCCTCTAATTTCGCTTATGAATCCAGTTCCTAATATACCCCATTCTTTGTACGGGCCACCGTCTCCCATCCAAAACAGAACCTTGTCATTCATTCGCATCAATTCATAACATTTCTTTGCATTTTTATGATAAGGCCATTCAAACTCATCGATCTCACCAGTAAACAACTTTTGGATGTCTTTAAAAATAATATGAGCATTGCGTTTTGGTTTGTCCGCATTATTAATGCCGAACCACCAGCAATGGCAAGTCATTATTTTCCCTCCTTGTTTGCTTTTAGTTGATTGAATAGCCAAACGTCCCCCTCATCTGGTTGTCCTCAATTTTTCGAGTTAACGCAATAGAGATGATTTGGTGCTGAATCAAAGCAGTGGTATACCTCGTAGACCTTACTTTATCATTGCTTGCGATGAAGCTGGTTTTTCCATCATTTTCATTCTGGTGATCCATTCTGCCAAAAAACTACTGATTATGGGTGGACAGCTCAAACAAACACTATGCGTTCTAAGCGATCGGGCATAATTGTCAAAATTAATGAAAGCTGCAAAGAAGGCTTGAGTATAATCTTCTCTTGATCGAACGGACAGCGTAAAAATCTCCCGTGAAATTCTGAATATCTACACTTGGTCTGAACAGAAAATACGAAGCTTGGCTGTGCAAAAATTGCGATTTTAGGAGCAATAGCGCCCATCATGAAAGTGCCCTTCCGTTCCATTAGACCTTAAATTGAAAAAAATGATCGAACCTTCTGCCCTATTGCAATAATTCCGACCGCATCCTTCCCAAAAGCAAGAATGCCGATGCTCTTGTATCCTATTGCTATAATTCCAACTGCCAAATATCCGAATGCAAAAACGGATACCGATACGAGGCCAATTCCGATAACGCTCACTGAAATCAGAGCGAAACTGACCATGCTAACGGATGCAATCCCTAATGCGAGGGGAGCGAGTATCACAACCCCGCGAGCGACAAAAATACCAAGCGCAAAGACACCCGTGGCTTTATTCCCGATCGAAACAATCCCTCGCGCATGACGCATGACTCCCTCGGGATTATCAAAACCCAGATTGATAGATAGCAACGGTATGCCCAAGAATTTTTTTTGTGATTTATACTCATAGGGCAAACATTCTAAGGCCTTGCAGAGGTGACGATAAAATTCGAGAAGGAATGTCATAACAGAGCAACCTTTCCTAATCAGCCAGTCCTTGTGTCCAATTTTGGGACTTTCTCATTCGTTGAATTTGATTCCGAAACTTCGATTGCAAATTTCTTCTCACAACAAACAAGCCAGATTAGCAATCCTACGGCCCTCATTAGACCTATACCACAATGAGACCACCCACCAATCCACCACACTCGCTTCTAAGCCTGACTGAATTGGCAGCATTTCAGTTGCGATAGGGGTCTCGCTATCCCAATCCCAAAAGTGCCACAAGAAAAATCAATGCGTGCATCATCGCTGAAGCATAAGTGCTTTTGCCATAAAGGCGAGCCAATCCTAAACAAATCGCCCCAATATATAGCTGAAGCTGACGCGATAACCACATATTCGGCGTGGCCTGCCATATTTGCGCGTAGAATATGTCGGCTGGTAAGTGGCGCAATCCAAATAACACAGCGCTCACCGACAATCCTATCCAAGCTCCATAGCGTCCCGCAAGCTGAGTTTGGATCCAGCCCCGAAACATCGTTTCTTCTCCCGCCACGGTGATTATCAGAAAAGCCAGCAGCACCAGCAGCATGCCCAAGACTCTTAGAAGATCCGAAGGCTCGATTATGGAAATCCCTTCTCCAGTAGATCCAGGCGGGTGATATGGAATGCTATCCCCAACCAACCGAACGATCACTTTTAGCAACACAAAGAAAAACGTAAATCCAATAACACCTGCTACCAGGCTACGCCAACCATTGCACCGCCATCCTAAGGATTCCCTGATATTCCTGACTGGCTCAGGCCACCAATACCGCAATACAAGGCCGGGCAAAAGCAGGTTAGGCACCATAATCAGCACCAATTCTGCCACCATCCGACTCACAGGTGACATGTGCCAGCCCAAATACCACCCTCCGACCAGCCATGACACTATAGCCACGATGGCAAAATTGGCGATTGCCCAGATGACCAAGATTCGTTTTATCATAGATCATTATCTGCATCTGCGATGAATTTACAAGACGGATTGTTTGGCTAACGCTGCGATTCAGCGATGACGCCCAGCGATATCCCCTGGCTACTGCTATTGGAGAGCGTTAACTACAGTTGGACAAATGTCATTGACGAGTGGTCCGCGTATTCTCCTCAATCGCAATCAGTACGCCAATCACTTCTGAAAATGCCACTGTCAAAAGTCCAATGAGACTAAGAATCACTCCCGAAATTAATTGGAGGGCGTCTTCATTAAAGAAACGATGGCCTGGTTGAATCGGCTCGATAACTCCTTCATAAACCGCATAGAGAATTCCAGCAACTACGACCACCCATCCGAAGACCTTCAGCAAAATCGAAACCATCGATAGAATTGGGAATCTTTTGTTCATAATTTCCTCCTTGGTCTAAGAGTTCAAGCCACTTGCCGTTCATTGGTGCCATGGATGCGACCTGAGCGATATTGATTGCAAGCGGTTATCTTACTAGCCTAAAATCTCTGGCCCGGTAGCCCTGAGCAAATCTTTGGCAGCTTTCCGCACAACACCTTTAACACTGTGAGAATACTCTTCGCCTATTGCAATGAGTTCAGCGCGCAACGCAGGTATTTGTCTGGCTACATTGAGTAATCCTTTCAGGGCATGCCCAGCATGTTTGCCATTCCACACGGTTAGCGCTTCTTTCAGCAAGGGATAGGCTGTCTCTGCCGCTGATTTGCCTGTTGCTGCAAAGTTCGCAATAGCATCTGTGGCGTAATCGCGGACGATGACGCTTGAATCTCCGCGAACCTTTTCAGCCAGTGTCGGGAGCAACGAGGCGATTCGCGTGGGAACACATGCTGCAACAAACGCCAGCGCATGCATGGCCTCCCAGCGTACGCGGGTCGCTCTATGGTTCAACAGGGCTGCCAACGCCTCAGCGTAAGGTGCTACCCACTCGGGATGTTGCTCTGCAACTTGGGTCAACACTTCAGCGCAATCACCGACAAGAGCGGCATCTTTACTTTTGAGACCCTCAGCAACCTCAGCGAGTAGATCTGGGTCATCCAAGCATTGAATGACGACCTTACGATTAGAGTACTCCGAACGATCCCCGACCTGTGAAGAGAGTTTGTTAAGTATGGACATTTTTGATCTCCTAAATTGGTTGGCATGGTGCTATTCGGCAAAGGCATGCTAGCGAGATGTGCTTCACCTAATTCGCCGTAGCGCAGCGGAGCAAGTCAAGTACGAAAGCGGGTAGAACGGCAAATTAACAAGAGCGGATTCTTCTGACGTTTTTCTATAATCATTTTCTAAAAATAAGCATCTTTTAGTATCTGAACAAAAATACCATTCTTGCGTTCTTGGATAATAATCCTTTTTAAAAACTCTGGCTTTAAACTTGGAGCGATGTTCTTGGCCTGCCAATCATGTTCCTCAACGACTTTGGTCTTAGCTCGATCAGGGTGAGCCGCTGCAATCGCCTTAAGAGCGTAAAGAGCGGCACCAAAGGCGTGTTGAGCGACGTGTGATGTAGCCACCGCTTGACCCGCCGCGCGTGCAGCAAAACAAGCAGCATGGTTACCGTCATGCTGAGCTTGGCGGGCAGCGGCGTGAGCCGCAAGCGAGGCCGTGCGTATCTCATCCATCTTGAATATTCCCGTGCAAACCCAAGTTCGGCATACCTCAATGGCAATGCGGGGCCGATCGTCTCTGGGGTACGCCCGTTCAAATAGTGGAAGCACTCTTTCGGCACATTCTGCTGCCCAAATTGCAAATTGCTTTTGCTCTGATTTGTCATATTTTTTCATTTCGGCATCGATCTATCCTTTTTTTGAAAAATAGCAAAAGTTTCAAGGAATGTCAGGGAAGGGCTTCGCTGCGCAATGACTTGATTTCTTTAAGCCGATCAAGCAAAAGTTCTTTCATTTCTGTTGCATCCGAGAGAGAGACACTAATAAATTTCGATAACTGACAACATTCTCCGGATTTACCTCTGAGAGCGGCCTAAAGCTCTCCATAGGTAGCGACGCTTAGCGCCCTCACCTGCTTGCTGGTATTAGGCATCATGATATGGTACTGCTAACTTCCCTGGTCTCCATGCCAAATATGACAAATATCCTCACAGCGTCTTCTCAGTCCGAAACCGACACAGTGCTTTTCATAAGCAAGTTTTAGAAACAGGCCAGCAGGAATGCGCGGCAGGTCCTCTATATCGCGCCCTAAAATGTTGCACCACCAATCTAAAAGGTTCTTATCGCCCTTTGAGTCAGCGCATCGTTGGCATGCATGGACAAGGTTGTGGATGCCCACGGGACCGCCAAGCTTTCGTGGGACAACTTCTGTAAGAACAGTCTTACCTTGCTTTCCGCAGAACACGCAAACACCTGGTTGTTGAGCGAGTTTCTCGATTTCACGGTCGTAGCTTGATATTTGAATCTCTCCGCTTTTGAGCCGCTTGTAGCGATCCATAATGAAGCGGTAATTTCCAGTCTCGCCTGCTGACGGAGCAATCACCAATTTGGCATAATAATACAGGATAAAATCGCCCACTGTTCTAGGCACTGCTTTTGATGGCATGATTTAAACCTCCAAATATAAGTCAGGCCAAAGCTGCTTCAGAAGATGCTCAAGCTCGCTCGCACCGATGATCTCAACAACTTCCTTGACAGATTGCCCATGGCTCTCGGGACGCATTCTGCCCAAGGAATTTGCACATTCATCGGAGATATAGAGACGTTTAATTTTTCCCCTCTGAGCTCCGGTGAGAAGCGAGGCCAACGCCGCTAGGTATGTATCTTCGGGACTGCGGATACGACGAGTCAAATCTAACTCTCCTACGAAAAGTGCTCTATCGGGGACTGGGCGCTGGAGATAGGAACTCAAAAGCGCAATAGCAATAGGCAGATCCAGTTCCTCTCGATAGCGTTGCTGGCGTGGCACGTAACAGTTAATTTCGTAGGAAAGATCTGTCAGATCCACCTCCTTGATCGCGCTCAAGATGCTTAGAAGCTGCTTTATCTTCTTAGCAGGTAAGAAGGGGGCGTTCAGTTCGGGCCGAGACCCATAGCGAGGTAGGGTGACGGAAGCTTGTCCTTCCGCAAGCTCTTCTCCAATTCCAGCATAACCAAGCACGGCACTACTCTTCGCTGCCATGTGGGGCGATTTTTTTAGCCGTCCTCTGTCGTCCATCATGAGAACTAGCGGGTCGAGCATAGCAGGACCAAAGCGATTTTTGGGAACAAAAAAAGGTCGCAGACGGAACGCCCGTCGAATATACATGACACAATCTACGTTGTGCTCAAGATCTTTTGGGCCAGCAATCTGTCCTTTCTTGGTGACGTGGCCGATGAGGATCAAAACGAGGCCTTGTGCCTTGGCGTTTTCTGCGAACTCATACAATGCACGATACTTCTGAGTAGCAGATGACGATAGCCCTCGGCCCTGAACGGAGTCTACAACGAGAGCCTGAATACCATGGTATTCCTCTCCTTCCGTGAGAATTCGTCTCGCAAGAAAACGTGGCAACGCATCGATGTCTTCAATAGTGTCATCGAGATAGAAGTTATCACGAATGGGCTTTGGGAGTTGGCCCGCGCTATCACCGTGAATGCGAATAACGGCGCGTTTAAGATCTCCGAGCCCTTGTTCGGTGGTAAGGTACAGAACCTTTACTCCCTGCATTGCCAGTTCACCAAGTACCTGGATCGCGAGCGTGGTCTTTCCGATTCCAGGTTCTCCGGCAACAAGGTAAACGCCACCCCGAATGAATCCTGGCGTGATCGCCTTTTCAAGCCAGGACAAGGAAACCAGCTCGATAACATCGTGTCCCTTGCCCGTGATGTCGTCAATCTTCGGCATATCTATCCTCCATACTTGCGACTATATGCTCTTCATCTGCGCCGCGCAGTGGAACGAGACATCGACTGCAAGCGCATATTGGGCAAGAACAGATTGGCACGCCCTAGGACTTAGCCTTGGTGAGAGCAGTGCTAGCCCACTATACGAGCATATTAGGAAATCTTCTCGAATCCTGGAACTTGTCCCAGAGAGGAAATGATTTTCCTTCTGATCTTAGTTGCTCTTTTTCAGCAAGAAATAGCCAAAACCCAAGGCCATGGATAGATGGATTAATACCGGTAGCCACCCAAGAGCGCTCCCTATGCCGCTGAGTTTTCCTGCCAGAAGCACTACGAAAGCTATGGCTGATTCAACACATTGTCCCAAAACGATCGCCTGGCGTGCTTTGGAAGAAGGCTCGTTTCTCGTCATCCAGGCAATCAGTGCCAGACCTATCAGCGCTGCGCCAAAAACCCTGACCATCATGATAGCCTCAGCTTCTGTCAGCGTGACGGCAAACAACGATAGTGCAGGTTTTGGAATCAACAGAAAGGGAACGCCAAAAACAGCCAGTACTATGGCACAATAGATGAACCAGCCTTTGATCTTCATATCTTTCTCCCTTCATTTGAAAATGTAGACTTCTACAAAATATGCAAACTCAACATTCCGACCGAAGCGAGGAATCTTGTTAATCAATTGATTGCATGAGAAATTCAGATTCCTCACTCCACTGCGCTCCGTTCGGAATGACATTAAAATCGTAATTTTGCAGAAGGCTATTGAAAATGAACTAAAATGGTTATTAGAACGAGAAACGTAAATCGTTTTGTCAAGCATCACCTCCTTGCTTATTGAATTCTAAGAAAAGGTCTGCGAGCTCGGCTTCAATAGGACGAATCGCGCATTATTCTAAAGGCCTGAAGTTCTCTTCAGTTGTCTAAAGGTAAACGTTACCTGCGTATGGCCGGGCGTGGTTTCTGTTCGAGAGCAGAAAAACCCGAAGCCAGAGAAATGCCTGTAAATGCCGCGGAATCGCACGCTTCAGGTTCAGGCTTTGTTAGCTCGCTTTTTAAAACACGAATGGAATTATTAGCCATGTTTTCTTGCAATAGTCTTACTATTGCTCACCAAATTCTAGGTGCATCAGGAATTCCTCGGTATAAAATCGCCATATTAAAATGCCTGAAAAAGCAATGATGAAGAAAATCGAATGTAACGACCAAAAAACGATTGAAATATCTGCAAAGAACTCAAGAATACCGAAGTAGAATATGTGAAATATCAACTTATAATCTTGTGAATTTTTTCGGATCGTTACTTCAATGCTAAGTTGCTTGCCAAGATATTTTTCTGCAAGTTGCATATAGATAAAACCTGGGACAATAAAAAAATCCCAAGAATACAACTGCATCTCTGAAGTTGAGCATGGCAATTGAGCAGCTATCTGAAAATGGAGCAAAAAAAACAAGTGAGAAGCTGAGAATCTCAATTAAAATAAAATCAACTTTGTGTTGCTCAACTTCGATTTTACGATCATTCATTTTACCCCGTTTGGGGATTGTAAGATACACCAAAAACTTGCAGTAACAAAATCACGTTTGCATAAGTTAATCGAGCAGAATTATCAAAAAAATCGGAATTTCAATAATTCCCCAGTCCAATAATGGAAGACCAAGGAAAATTTTCGCACCTCAAATTTGGGCAAGTATTCAAAAAAGAACAGGTTTCATTGATTTAATTTTCTCTGTGTCAATTCTTTTTTACCGTAGTATGCGACCGAATGGGCTTACGCTGACGTAAGCGGCAGCGGATCAGAGAAAATATTTGATAAAAATCGAGGCATTCGAACTACAACCATATGAAATTAATACCATTGACCCCACCGTCCGCTCTACCTATTGTTAGGCCATCGCTAAGTAATAGCCTTCATTTTAATTTGATTTCGATTTATGCCTGGAGGCAATCCTTGAGGGTAGCGCGCAAATGGCGCAAAACGACTCAAAGGCTGTTTTGGATAATCTAAAATCGGTTCAAATGATCGAGTACTAACAGCTATGCTGCCGCCGATTATCCAAATAGGTGCCGTGATCAACAAAAGGAAACCATTCGAAAATGTTGACAGCGTACCGCAAACAACCAAAACTCCCATTCGTTCCGCATCTGATTTGTAAGTCACCAGTCGTGCCGACTTGATACTGGATACAGCGATCGCATGAAATGTTACGTTTGCAATGAAAATAGAGTCTGCACCAATTGCAATGAGCTCGCCAGAAAGCTGTGCCTTCGCTTTTGAGTTGGAATAATATTTCACTTCTAACCATCCACCATAGCTTTCAATTTGCATATTGAGGGGAGTTGCAAGCCAAATTCGAGGCGCATGGGTGACAGCACAACTGCTAACAAGAAAAGATAAAAACAGCACAAAAACGCTGTGGGTTTTATTAAGGTCTCGCATAGCGGCTCCTCCAAAAACAATATTCTATTTCTTTTTCCACTCGCTTGAATTCAGGAGCTAAACGTTTTAAAGCGGTCTGAGGATCGAAGAGCATCTGCGCAAGAAAGAATGGATTTTCCTCTTCGATCCACTCCTTACGAATCCATTCAAGATAATATCCCTGGCTTTCGAGAAAGAATTCGTAATTACCAGTAGCATTTGGCATGTGATATTTCAGCGTGTAGGTATCTCCTGGAAGGGATATTAATACTTTTGTAGAATCACAGAGTGTGGCAAGTGCTTGATCATCTTCAAGGCCATCTTTAAGAACCTTGAGAGGCTGTAAGCGAATCGCTTGAACTGCTTGAGATATTACAGCCAGACCAACGTAGTCGATCCGCCAATTTCCTTTGGTCATCCTTAAGCGGATTTTTGCGGATCGCCCAACAAGTTGACCCAATGGCACGAGATGAAAATCAGTCGCCAGAGGGCCGTATTCATTGACCTGGTTTAATATTTTCCAATTTCCTACATCATCTTGTATTAAAACCTCAATACCGCTCAAGATTTTTTGAATAGAATTTTGATTTTGTTTAATTTTCTTGCGCTCGATCTGCGCAATCCAATAGCCAACGTTGTTTCCCATGTAGGCGTAAGTTTGATACAAAAGATAGGTAGTTAAAAGAGTCTGTCTGCATCCAATAATTAAACCACAGGTTTGCTGGGGGATATTTTCAAATTCTAGTTCAATGACTTCTTTAGCACCCAAATATGTCGAATCTGCTCTGCTATAACGTTCATTGCCATCGGCATCTAAAAGAAACTTGAGACAATTGCCTTCTGGGGCTGTTGCAGAAATGGGAGGAATGACGGAGGTGCATTCCCAAAACTGTCCATTAAGATCTGCAAAAATACGGTGACCGCTTGTCCTGGGAACAGCAAGAAGATTGACACGACGGACCACGTGGGTCTCCAGCGCTTCGTTTCTCATCTGGAGAGCGAACTCTTCACCGCTTGCTGAAGCGTGAAATAAAGCATCAACATCCGTTGCTTCTAAAGAAGGTGCAATGCTCGCCGAGAAACCCTCGGCTTCCAGACGGAAGCTATCTCCATCTGACGTATAGAAGGTCGGGCAGGATCCAAAGCAGGCCTTCGAATTTGTTATACAATAAATCGTTATCGCCGCCGTGATTCCTGTGAACACCATCAATCCTGCTACCGCATCTGAGGCTTCGAGAACATTGGTTTCAAAAATGGCCACGGAATCCAGACCGATTTTAAATTGCCCCTGCTGCAATATTTCACGAACGGCATTGTACAGCATACCGTCTCCGAGCACATGGTGCCGCTGCTCATCCAATGACCAATTTTGCAAGACATAAACGTTGCCATTTTTCATGTGTACCTTCAAAAACGGGGAAGAGTCTCGCATCAGCTTTAGACGACCTTCACTAAATTTCTTAAATGACTCAGGTTCTGTAATCTTACGATTAATTTTCTTGAAGGCTGAGCATCCAAGCAAGATTACAATAAGCGACAGTGCCATTATCATAATAATACGATATGACGGGTTTATCGTAAACTTCGAGTTTTTCAAGGCAGTCATGATTGCAACACCTCCTCGGAGAAGAATTTTCTCCAATTTTATTCTTTAAAAAGGCATAACGCAAGCTTCACCTGCGCGAGGGCTTAGAACCACAGCACGTTGGATTTGCACGAAACATTTGCCGTCGCAGCAAACATTTGAATTTATGCTGAACCGCCTTCGCGTCGGGTGCAAGCAGTGTTAGCTGAAATATTCATTTCCAACATCATGCCGCTCAGCCTCGCCGCAGAAGCGGCGTCAGTTACAGCGGCGAGTTAGCCCGCGCCGCTCTTTTGAGGGCTTGTTGCCCATTTTAATATCGTCTCGATTTCTGAGTGTATTTGCACTTCACCATTGCGGACTTTTTGACTTACAGCCGCATATTGTCCCTTGGAACTGGATGACAAACCGAAGTAATTCTCTATTTCCCCTTCAGCAAGCACCCAAATCTTGGCCTCACTCTGGAGTCGCTCACGCAACGGTTGGGCTTGTTGGTTCAACTCCTGCAAAATCAGGGCAAAGGCATCCGCTTTCTTATTAGGCGATATATGGTGTTTCCCGTCAACTATCTCGGAAATCCCTCTCTGGTCCGCAAGCCGCCAGAAATCGGCGGCAAACTGGCTAAGACAGGGGTCAGCCCCTAGGCATTTACCTGCTCCATCCCATAGGAAATCCAGGTCAACCACTCCACAAGCAGAAAGCCCTATAGCTCGCAGGTAATTGGCCCAAACGGGAACAACTACTTTACTACCCGCTTCCACAACGGCAAGAGCTAATGGCTGTCCTTCAGGATGCCAAGACTTTCCCCCAAAATGCCAACTAGCCTCCAACAATGCTCGATCAGATGGTCCCTCAACAACAAGTACGCAGTCAGCAAAAAGAAACTCGGCACTACTCGAGAACCTAAGGAGATTAACCAGTTGCTTGTCTTCGGGGTCGGGAAGCAAATTAGGGTCCGGGACAAGACAACACGTAGCTTGCAGTTTTGTATCAGGCGACACTGTTTGTCGAAGAATCAAGACGTTCTGAATGCGCTGAGATGTCACAAGAAGCGGCGAATGTGTAGCAACTATCACCTGGTTACTCTCTGATATGCTCTCCAATATATTTCCCATCTCTCGTTGTAGAGCCGGGTGAAGGAATGCTTCTGGTTCCTCGAAGAGCAGGAGAAATGGTCTATGGATGTCGCCACCTGTTGCACGAAGTTCCTCGGCAAGCGCTCGCAGAAGAGCCAAGTAAAGCGCACGCTGAAAACCTTGCCCTTTTCCCTCAAGCGGTGTCCAAGGACCCCTGTCTCTAAGTTCAACTGTAGCCGATGCCATAAGATCGTCTATCTCAGGCAGACGGAATCTCAGACGAACATCTGCATCTTCAAAGACTGCTTGCATATGCTGTCTTATTCTCTGCTCAATGCGCCTAAGCTCTTCGGGTCTTTCATCAACAATTTTGCCTTCCGTTTCAATAACATTGAACCGCCGCGCTGCCTTATCAAGGGTGTTTTTTACCTCCGATTCCAACTGTGCTGATACCTGCTCTACGATTTGCTTTAGAAGCTTCCCTAATGTAGCTGAACTTTTGGCCTGAGCTTCCTCATTCGGATCTTTGAATGCCTCAATAAAGATAGGTTCAGGCAAAAGCTGTTTGAGGGCGTTTTCAATGCCAGTAGGTAAACCAAAAGCATTTCCAGCCGGTTGCCATAGCTCCAACTTCCCAAGACCCAATGGCGAACGAGAAGCCAAGCGTCTAATTCGCAATCTATCATCAATAACACAGTTAGCTATCTTGGTTCGATGTCTTTCATCGCACAAAGGCAAATATTCGCCTACACCCTCGAAAACCGCTTCAAGAACAATCTGTTCGGCCTTTTGTGTTTCGTGCGTGTAAAAATCACTGTCAGACAAATCGCGTGCAGTTCCCTCGAGCAGCAATTTTAGAGCCAGTAGCACAGCAGATTTTCCTGAATTGTTCCTACCAATCAAGATGGTGTAATCGTAGA
Source organism: candidate division KSB1 bacterium (assembly GCA_034506395.1). Lineage (NCBI taxonomy): Bacteria > Pseudomonadati > Candidatus Zhuqueibacterota bacterium. Next base: position 100,853 of record JAPDPQ010000006.1, read on the forward strand.
GCGGTATCTCGATGTTGGCTAGAGAGCGAAACCCCTCAACTCGAAAACTCGATAGCTTCATCATAGTAAGTACAAATCTCCAATGTCCCACAGTTTAGCAAGATCGCGGGCTAACGGCTCGCGCTTCAGCCGCCTCGAGCGAGCGAAGCGAGCGGAGCACGGTCGGCTGGAGCGAGTGGTTAGGCGGCTTTTCCTTTAACAGGCGCACTCTCGATAAAATAACGACGTGTACCATCTAGTTCTAGCAATTCTTTGTACATCCGTGCGTACTTCTCTGTTTCTGTAGGCTCAGATGTTGCTACGACACTCACTATGCGATTGTCAGGTCCAATAAAAACTTCCCATGCTATTCTACCTTTGGTTTCAACTACAAAAAATCTTCTCAGGTGAGCAGGTGTTACTCGTGCGTCAGCAACATATGTCTCAACGCCCAATTTAACTTGTGTTGAAAGTATCTCTTTGACTTCGTCATTATCTAATTCTTCTGGACGACTAATAAAAAACACTCTTTTTATCTTGCCACCACCAGCGATGAACCTTGCCATTGCTTGCTCCATTGGCTGGTTTTTCCAGAAATACCTTTGATAAGGAAGGCTGGTAGCTAGAAACGTTGCGCGCGGATACGCTTCAAGTGTTCTCTTGTAGAAATAACGAAACAGATCTATGTCATGAAACTCGAAAGTTCGCCTTGTTATAGCGCGTTCAACGCTGGTGAGTAGATCTGAAATATGTTCGCCAAAAATCACATCAAGGTTCGGATCAAGTTGACTTCTCAAACTTGCAATCTTTTCTGTTGTCTCTTGGTGGACATAAGAGCGTAAATCAAGCACAGCCGATTCCAAGACTCCAAGTTTATTTACAATGCCAGAAGTCATATATCCTAACAAGATACTCACCAAAAGGAGAGTTAAAGTGGGTATATGTGCCGCAAGCCAAGGAATAGCGTCTAGGAATCCTAACAAGTCCAGAAGTGAGACGAGCCCACTCAAACCCGCCGCTACATAAAATACATATTCTTCGATGGACTTTGTTTTAGATGTATTTGGCTTTGTCATAGCTACTGATCTCTGCATAGCTTTCTATAGCCTACCGCCTAACGGCCAGGGCTCAGCCACGTCGCGGAGCGCATCGGAGCAACGTCGGCTGCAACCCGTTGTTGGGCGGCTCTCCCAGCGTGCGAATACAACTTACATCCTGTTTAGGTCAAATAACGTGCTTTTCTGCACGGGATAGATTGGTCGGCTTGAACAGAATTACCACTACGACTGCCCACACCATGATCAGCGTGCTAATGATAGCCGAAACCATCCCTACTTTGCACGCCGTGCACCCAGTGGTGGAAATTGAATACACCATGAAGTAAAGTCACCATCAAAATACTGCCGCCAGTGCTATTGTACAGCCAAGTAAATACAATGGCTCCTGCAAGAACCCCCAGCAAGAATCCGATGACAATTGTGGGGTCGTAGAGGTAGAAAAAGGCAGACAGATGCCAGAGTGCCCAAAACACCCACAGAATAACAGTGGCGGAAAGTGCACTGTGATTCTTCTGCAACCTGGGGAGCGCATACCCACGCCAACCAGTCTCTTCGCCAATACCATAGGTCAATAGCCATAAGAACGAAGAGCCCAAACCGAGGTTGGGAAGAAAATCAACCTGACCTAGTAGGCTTAAGTCCAGCAACTGTCCTTGTATGAGACGAAGCACAAGGGCAACAATCACGTACAGCGCAAGCGGCGAGATAGCCACAAGCCACCACATTGGTTACACACGCCACTTCAATATTCGTCCAAAGAGTTCCCTTAGTCCACCGACACCGCCTGTAAGCCAAGTCATGATGACTGCTGACAATATTGGCCCATAGCCAGCCAGATAGTTGATGGAAAATGGAATGGGTGCTTGGCTCAAGCCCTCTGCTTTGAATGCCAAAGGAATCTGCACTGCCCATGAAATCGCATAGGCGAGAATGAAATACGCAACAAGCGAATGTCGTTTCGACCAAGTTGACATGCTGTTAGCCATAATGTGCCTTCCTTCTGTCAGCGGACTACTTGGCGTAGCCGCCCAAAATAATGATTAGCTGCCAATATCTTTTAATTTGATATGGCTATATTCAGGGAAAAATGTCTATATTTATCCAAAAATCTCAAATTTTCCTACCAATAGGAAATATATTTTCCTATTTCTAGCCATTTTTTTAGGAGGGATCCTTGTTATTTATTTTCCTATTTACTATACATTTTTATTTTTCCTTTGCAATTATATTCTCCAATACCAAAACTACCGATTCTTTATAAAGCAATTCCCAGAGCTTAGTATTGGGATTCCATTTTCCACATGCTGCTCGAAAGAACTCACCGAAATGAAGCTCACGATATATTATCCTTAGCCTGATTATTTTATCAAGTAATAAAATAATTAGCTTCATCCAATGAGCGTAGGCTTCTTCCGTCTTCATGCTGTAATGCTTGGTATTGAGGGCATTCTTTACCTGATCCAATAATTTTAGTCTCGTGTCAATAGCAGGATTGTAGCGGTCTTGAGACATGTTCGCTCCATCAAATCGTTCATGATGAAAGGCGTTGGATCTTGGGCTGAAGTTTTCAAAAAATATCGGCGGGAGTCCCAATCAACCAGTTCAAATATAATATATTCTTGCGAACCTGTCAAGAAAAAGTTTTAATGGTTAAAATTTCAGTTATCAATTTGTTCATCTATTTTCTGCCGCTCAATTGATCCCAGTCCATTTCATGCATCTCAAGGTATTTCGCTTGATTTTTAATGATCGATTGGCTATATTAGCCTCACTCAATGCCAAGACATGCATCAATCGGGTGTCAATCGTTGAACTACGGAGATGTCTCATGCTGAATAAAATTCTGCTCAAATCATATTTGATCTTTATCCTGTGTTTCATTAGCTTATTCTATCAAGCGAGAGCGACTGAACCAGGGCAGTTGCCGTCGGTTATGCAATTCGCTGCCATCGATGTGCTGGTGGTTGTTTATACCAACACGGCTGGCGCTCAAATCTCGCCAGATGAAATTCTCAGGCTGAAAAATGGGATCGAACTGGCACGACTGTTCTACTGGCGCAATTCGGGTTGTCAGCTTCATCTCAATATTTCTTATTTGGAAATTCCCGATTTCAAGCCTAAAAAATTTTTCCCAGATGACGGATTGCTCTGGTCGAAATATGTCGAACCGGAACTCCGTCAGCATGGGATTCAGGACAATCAATACGGGGCAGTGGTAGCGATTTATGGTCCGCCTCGGGGCGGCGGCAATTACGGCGGGATGCAGATCCTCGGCAAAAGTGGCTATTCCTTTTTCCGCTATCCGTGCCGATCATCGGTGCGTTATCCCGGCGAAGACCCGAACGTGGATTACCTGGCCACCTGGCTGTTCACCCACGAACTGCAGCATTCCATCGATCTGGTTTGTTATGACAAGAGCGGAGCCGCTGAGATGTGGCACGGCGATAAGCCATTGGATTTCGCCATTCAAGCTGGTGAGGAGTTCAGTTATCAGGCTGAGATTTTGCGGCATTTCAAGGGATATCTGAAGATCAAATCCCCTTGGGGCCGATTAGAACAGGCCGCAGATGCCGATGGCGATCATTTTCCGGATAACGATCCCCGTCTGCCGCTGGACGAGGTTCGGTTCGGCAGCGATACGACTCGCGCGGATAGCGATGGCGATGGCCTCGATGATCTGGCTGAGTTCATGGTTGGTATTTATCGCGGTAGCGATCCGAACAAAGCCGATTCCGACGATGATGGGATTCCGGACAAGGTCGATCCCTTTCCGCTGCATCGCATGAGCCATGAGATCCCGCTCTTCACTCCGCAATGGGAGGACGATTGGAACACCTGGTATCTGCTGACGAAAGAGTTGGATTTCTCATCGACTAAATTTCTCATGAGTCAGCCACTGAATGCCAAAATTTATCTGAACTGGGATGAAAATTACCTTTATTTCGGCTGCGAGATGAATGCCCCGGCCAAGCTGCATTTGGATATCGATCTGCTCAATGATGGTTGGTGGCATGGCAAGGACAATTATCGGCTGGTGGTTGATCCATTTTCGCATCGGTTCGAGGAAATTCGAGTAATGGATACCTCCCCTTCGGTCCGCGGGTATCGCGATACACTGGGCAAAGGGGATCACGAGATGTGGGATGATGAACCATCCTATATCGCCCATTTCGGCCGCATCTTGTTAGAATCTTCTGTTGCGCTCAGAACCAGGATCAGCGAGGACCGCTACCAAATTCGGATCAAAATTCCCAATAACGAGCGGATCCCGTTTAAACTGGAGCCGGGCAAAAAGATCGGTTGGCGCATCTATTTCACCTCGCCCGATCCAGAGATCAGCAATTCCTGGGCAACGGTCTATGAGCAATACCGATTCTTCGACATAACTTTGAAACCGTAGCGAGATGAAAACCAATTCGAATTTAGCCATATTAAAAATGATCACCCTTGGGGATAAGATCTTGGTGGTCGTGTTGATCGCTGTGGGAATGCTGAGCTTGGTCGCATTGCAGCATCTGCGATCGCCTGGTGGTCGGGTGATCATCGAAGTGAGCGGCAGGGTTGTGGCCCAAAAGGATTTGGGGGCGACTCAGGAGATCGTGCTCACTGGGCCGATCGGAAAGACGATCGTGCATATTCACCAGGGCTCGGCGCGCGTCATCCATTCGGATTGCCCAGAGAAAATTTGTGTGAAAACGGGCCCAATTCGCCGCGCTGGCGAAATGATCATCTGCGTTCCCAATAAAGTCGTCGTGAAAATTGAAGGAATTCAGAAAAATCCGTTCGATGTCATCACTCAATAACAAAAATCTTGCGATGCGCAACGCTCGGTTGACCCGACTGGCATTGCTCACCGCTATGGGGTTGGTTCTGTTTCTTTTCGAATCGTTGATCCCGCGCCCATTGCCTTGGCTCAAGCCAGGCTTGGCCCACGTCGCCACGCTGATAGCACTTTATCTGATGGGGATCCCAGAAGCCCTGGTCGTCGTTGTTCTGCGCGTCATCATGGGTTCGCTGTTATTAGGAAGCCTCCTCAATCCAGCATTTATCCTATCTCTGGGAGGAGGAATTGCTGCCACTTTGGCGATGGGATTGGCCTCTCGCTTTGGTCCGAAAGTTTTCAGCATCTTCGGGATTAGCATTTTGGGTGCAGCGGTTCACAATTTCGCCCAATTATGGTTGGTTCAAATTTTAATCGTCAAGCAAGCCGAAATTTTTTATCTGGCGCCGATGATGATTTTATCCTCGCTGTTCACTGGATTCGTCGTGGCATTGTTGGCACATCTGCTGATTCAGCAAGCTGCGATGATTTTCCCAACCCGATAAAATCGCTGCTCGATTTCCATGAACATTTTCCTTCTTTTGCTGCAACTTAGCCGTCCGCGAAATACAAACTTGGTGATAGTGAACCGATGTCATGCCTGAGAATGCGGGCATCTTGAATTTTTTGATTAACGGGGCAAAAAGGATTCCTGTAACCCATGAATGACAAAATCGATACATAATCTCTTGCCAGAATTTAACCGCCCAATCCATCAGAAAATGTTAAAACCACCAAAACGGTTTTTGATTGCGATACGAGTTTGTGATTAGCGACCGAATTAATTCGGGCATTAATGACAAATTAGCAAATCTTGCGGACCGTTTCGGCGGTCTCTGAAAGCAAATATCCTACATGGACGCTAATAACCAATGGGAAGATTCCTCAGAATAATATTGAATTCTTAAGTTGACGCCAATAGCCAATCGGCGAGGAGGAATCTTTTCCGATAAATATTGATAATACCAAAAAAGATTTCTCATTAAGCTCGAAATGACACATTTATTCTATGAGCAAAATTTCTATAATTTTTCAAATCTGCAGAGCTCTGCCCCCCTTGTTCGATTCGAGCATCTTTTCTTTGAATCAATAATTCAATTCATGTTCATTTACAGCCGCGTTTTCCAGCGCCTCCAAACGTTCCTTTTGCAGAAGGAATGTCGATCATAAAAATTTTGCTTGAAAATTTGTAAAGAAATGCTTATAATTGCCGTTCTCAAATTGGCCTACCAATGATAAACCAACAAGGGAAGAATGCCCATGCCAACTGAATCAGCCCAAGCAGCATTGAACCATCTTCGGGATGGGAGCACTTTTCAATGGTATGTCATCCCACTCTTGGCCTTTGTGGTCTATGTGTATGCATCAGAGATCGAGAAGAAGAACTGGAGCATGGTGTTTGCTGGACTTGCCTATTGGGGACTAGACTGGTTCAATGAGATCTGGAACGCCTTGGTATTTCATTTTACGCAGTACGCACCAGTGTGGGGAACGCCAGGAAGATCGGCCTATACGATCCTGATCGGCTTGAACATCGAGATCTGCCTGATGTTTGCCGTGGCCGGGATCGTTTTTGCCAAACTGCTTCCGCGGGACAGACAGATCAAAGTGTTTGGCATCCCCAATCGATTGTTTATCGCCATTTCTGGTTCAGTCTTCATGGTGCTCGTAGAGGTGTTGCTGAATTCCATCGGCGTGCTCACCTGGGAATATTCTTGGTGGAATGCCGGCGCGCCTTGGCTCATCTTTTTGATCGGATATTTCTACTTTTTCGTCGTCTCATTCTGGATTTACGATATGAAAGGGCTGAATAAAAAAGCCATCGTGGTGGGAATTATTTACGCCATCAATATTGTGAGCCTTGTTGTATTTGGCGCTCTATTGAGATGGATTTAGGCAGATCTCTATATACCATTTAAAAGTGAGTCTTCCATTACGCGCATCATGCTACAACTTTGGAGTCTCAGGACTGGCGCAATGGTTGGACCGCGAGTGCCGGTTTAGCCAGGGAACTAAGTCGGCAACCTATTTGCCTGGCAAAAAGAGAGATCCTGACAGTTCAATTCCTTCTCAAGTCTTTTATGGTAAAGCGTTCTTATACGCCAATTGCCCCCTGATCGTCCGCTGGTGGCAAACCCCGTTGTGCTCTCAAGGCATCGATTTGGTTGAGCGGCTTTTCCAACTGTCGGCGGCGCGTAGCAACCAATTGCTCATATTCTTTCTGGGCTTCCGAAATTTTCTTGCCAAGGATCTCCAATCGCGAGATAAACTCGTTCCATTGTTTTTTGAAGGCGCCGAATAAAGATAGAATTTCATTGGAGGTCCGCTCCAGCGCAAAATTATCGACCGCTTGCCGGATCACCGCGAGGATCGCATACAACGTCAGCGGCGAACAGAAAACCACCCGATGCTTGAGCCCCTCGTCCAGAATCGAGCTATCTTGTTCATGAATGAAGGCATAGATCTGCTCGTTGGGGATGAATAGGAGCACATAATCCACAGTATTTTGACTTGGATCGATATAATCGCGGCTGGTGAGTTCCGAGATTTTCGCCCGGACATCTCGCAAGAAATCATTCCGATATCGAGCCTTTTCGAGCTCGTTCTCCGCCGAGAGAAACTTCATGTAATTGTCCATGGGAAATTTGACGTCCATGTTGAGCCTGAGGTTTTTGGGCAAGAGAAAAGTGAAATCTGGACGGGAACGAGAACCCTCGATAGATTTCTGTTTGAGATAATTCACATTTTCAATAAAGCCAGCCAATCGGAGCACGTCCTCAGCCATGCGTTCGCCCCATTGACCTCGTGCTCGAGAACTGGCCAATGCCTGACGCAATTGGTTGGTCGTTTGGATCAGCGCCGCAGTTTGCTCGCTGGTGTTTTTCAACTGGACGCTCAATTGACCGAATTTCTCGATGCGATCCTGCTCCAATTCCTTGATCAATTTCGCCACATTATCCAGCTCGGTCGTCATGCGGCTCAATTGCAGATCGATGAGCGCTCTCTTCTTATCGAGCTCTTTGATGCTCACTTCCCGCTCAGATTCCAACCTGGCTCTGGCCAGTTTCAGGAATTCTTCGGTGGAGCGGGACAGTGCCTCCAGCGATAGGTTTCCGAAATTGGCTTTCAAATTCTCAATGATCAGCTCGATATTTGCGCGTCGTTGCATCTCGCTTTCGCGGAACAATTCTGCCGCCAATTCTTGAGCCGTGCGCCCCTGAATTATTCTTAAAACTAATGCAGCCACCAGCGCCAGAAAAAATCCAGCGACAAAAGAAATTATCATCCAGGCCCAATTCATAAATGCATCTCGTCTCTGTTAAGTAGCCGACCCTTCTTTTGGATCGAATTCGATTTCAGGAAAAAGAAGGGCTTGCTTGCCATTTTTGCCCACTGTTGAGCACGCCCATCAACTTCAAACGAATAGATCGCGAAACGAAGTTATTGTGATCCACCGAGATTTTTGCTATACGACACACTTTATGGCGCAATCAGTTGACGGACAGGGATGCTTTCAACCATCCCAAATACCAAGCAAGAAACCCTTCGTTCTCCTTCCCTGGACCAATAGGTTTATGCGCTCAAAAAACCCTTCATTCTTAAGCTGATGCGCATTTGCGACTGCCGGACGAATCCTTCCAAAATGATTTACAAATTTTGACCTTTGAGAAATTTTAGAGATCAAATTTCAAACTTGATAATGAATGAACTTATCGACAGGAGAAAGGCACTGAGATTAATGCTCGCTATTTGCTTTCCTGGGCTGCACGTTGCAATAGCCCAAAAGCCAATCGATTGCCATTGGCGATGATCTCCTTTTCATCGACCCCCACGAGCCTGCCATGTTCGACCACAATTTTGCCATTGACGATGGTGAAATCGGCTTCATGATTGATGCCAGAGAAGATCAGAGCTGCCAACGGATCGGCCAAGGAGCCAGTGTATTCCAGTTTATTCAATTCAAAAACGGCGATATCAGCGGCTTTGCCCGCCTCCAATGAGCCGATATCGGATCGCCCCAATAATCTGGCAGAGCCTAAGGTGGCCATTTCCAGCACCTGCTCGGCAGTCATTGCATTAGGACCGGCATGGACGCGGTGCAGCAACAGCGCTTGGCGCATCTCCCCTACCATATCTGAGCTATCGTTGGAGGCAGAGCCATCTACCGCCAACCCTACTGGAATGCCCAATTTCAGCATCTCAGGAATCCGAGCGATCCCAGAACCCAATCGCATGTTAGATGCCGGGCAATGGGCAACGCCAGTTCCGGTTTCAGCCAATAATTTGAGCTCGGCATCGGTGAAATGGATCCCATGGGCATACCACACATCTGGACCCAGCCAATCCAGCTCTTCCATTAATTGAAGTGGTCGTTTGCCATAGACCTGCTGGCAATAGGCATCCTCATCGCGGGTCTCAGCCAGATGGGTATGCAATCGCACACCGTGTTGGCGTGCCAAGGCAGCCGTCTCTCGCATCAGGTGAGGAGTGACGTTGAACGGCGCGCAGGGCCCAAGATGAATCTGCCGCATCGCTAATGGCCGCGGGTCATGATATTTTTGTACCACTTCTTCGCTATGCCTCAAAATCTCGTCTTCGTCCTGCACCACGCTTTCGGGCGGCAAGCCCCCGTCCTTTCGACTCCGCGACATAGAACCACGCGTGGGACAAAAACGGATGCCAACTCTTTCAGCCGCCTCGAACTGAATCGCGGGAATGTCCATTTGTAAATGCCTCGGGTAGAGGTAATGATGATCCGTGGTAGTGGTACACCCAGTCTTTAGCAATTCACCACATCCCATCAGCGTTGAATAATAAATACAATCCTCATCGAGATATTTCCAGATCTCATAAAGCGTCACCAGCCAATCGAACAGCGGCTTGTTCTGCACCTGCGGCAGATTACGCGTGAGGGTTTGACACAAATGATGATGCGAATTCACCAGACCCGGAATCACCAACTTGGTGGAACAATCGATTACCTCAGCCTCCTTCGCCGAGATACCTTTCGCGATCTGCTCAATCCGATTTTCCACAATGAGCAGGTCATAGCCCGAAAAGCGCTGACGCTCGGCGTTCATGGTCACCAGATGAAAACAATTTTTCAACAAAATTTTTGACATAGCAATCACCGCTGCCCTTCTGCTTCCTTTTGATTAAAAACTCTAAATCGGATCGAACCGATGTCATTCCTGGGAAATTCGGAACAGTTTATAGACTGATCAGCAGATGCATGCTCGATGGTATCTTTTTGCATGATATTGGAAAGCTTTATCAATTGGATTCTTTTGATATTTTTGCAGAGAAACTGACCCATCATTCGTCTGATATTTTGATCCCCAAACACCTCGTTCGTCCTCTTTCATTTTTGCAGCAAATAGCTATATGGGAGGCGAAACTTCAGGCTGAAAGGAGGAACTGAACTTTTTCTTTGGTACTCGTTGCTCTGTTTAGTCAGTTTCTATTGTCAATTTCTCAAAACAGGCAAAATTGTCATGCCTGCGCAGGCAGGCATCTCTTTATTTTTTTCACACAAAACTTGGTGGACGATGAGATTCCTGCATTCGCAGGAATGACACTGTTCCTTTCAATTCCGAATTTTGTGATAGAAACAGCCTCGCATCTGTCTCAAGATCCTCAAAACAGGCCAAACTGTCATGCCTGCGCAGGCAGGCATCTCTTTATTTTTTTCACACAAAACTTGGTGGACGATGAGATTCCTGCATTCGCAGGAATGACACTGGTTCTTTCAATTCCGAGAAAGATCCCCGCCCATCAGCTACTGGATAGAAATGGCTTCAACCCATTTCTTCGGATTACCGAAATAGAGCTATTGATCTCTCAACCGCTGAATGGAATCGTGGAAAAATTTAGCGTAATTGTTCAGATGATGTTGCTGACAGAACACCACTAATTTCTCATATCGGGCCAGTGGATCGACCTGTAAATTCCAGCACAATTTTTTAAGGCATTCAGGACATAAATAGAGCGGCCGACGATCCGACTCCTCCCGATGGTTGCTGCCGTTCATGACGCATTCATAAGCGATGCAGTGCATCATGCCCAAGATATGCCCGATTTCATGGACTGCTGTTTTGATGGTCCGCTCCAGACAAATGGTAAATTCTTGCTCCGAAGCATCTGGATCGCCGTTGCGATAGATCGACCAAACGCCCACGCGATCGCTCAGAGACGCCTGTCCAAACACGAAATTCCATCCCATTCCAGGCCAGAGATCCACAGCAGTGAGACCCAGCAGCGCCAGCGCGTTTTTGGGCCGGTGAGGGACCAGCACCTCATCCAAAATATAAGTGGTCAGCAACTGCTCCATACCCCATTCTGGATGACGACGCCGGGCGCGTGTTGGGATTTTCTCCAATGGTAATGGCGGCAAAAGTTGGACAGGAAGATTAAAGTAGCTGCCAATATATTCCACGGCCAAATTGACCACGTTTTGTTGACCGGGTGTTAGATTTCCAATAGGCTGGACATATATCGTGTTCAGTTTTGCCGAAGGCCTGAGCGGATGACTGGCGATATATTGCTCGAATGTTTGTTCCGGCTCTTTATGAACCGCCAGCCAATCGCCTGGTTCTGGTGGACGTTTGGGTCGATGCAGTGGTCTCAATTTCTCGATTTTTTCATCCAAACTATTCATTGCGCTCTGACCCCGCAATTGCTCAGCCATGGGATGCCACACCATGATCCCAATCAACATGAGGATGAAAATCATGCATCGCATCTTTTTAGGACCTTGGAAATCCAAATCATTTTTATGTGATCGAAATAATCCAAGTGGAAGTGCCAAACCTTCGCAAAGGTTAATCCTGGGGACCGACTATTATTTATTTCATTAGAGGTGGATCGTAATTATGGTTTTTCCACCGCTGAAAGGCGAGCAAGCAGCTCCGCTTGGTCCTCACAATCGGTCACTCCGACAATTTTCTGCCCAACTTGAATGACCCCGATCAAACCCACATATGGGACACTACGGAACAGCACAAAACGATTGTTATGCTGAATTCGTCGCCATTTTTGACTCAATTCCTGCCAGATCTCAGTTTGATTGATGTTCTCATCGGGCAGGAGAACAAAATGTCGAAATTGCTTGCTATCGGCTTGATAGAAAGCGTAAAGGCAACGGTTCAGCTCGGGTAATCCGATAAATGCCTGCCGCGTGTAGCCTTCGGAATCTTGGATTCTGCCAGTCGCTGGAAGTTGACTCAGTTGCTCGGGAAATTTCGTTTCCCCAGGCAAAGCTGCGGCGAGCGCTTTCAGCAGCCCCAGCACATTCTCCGAGTTGATCTCGCCCTCGAACGCATTGATCTTCACATAATAATTCGCTTTGAACATCAGCGCCTGATAGGGCGGTGCGATATACGCCTCAGTTCCGATGGCCATCGTGGCCACATTTCTCGGCCGCTCATTTCTATAAATCCCGTAGGCGTTCAACAGCTCACCCATATCGTAGATGTCCACTGTCACCTGTAAACTATCGCTCGCCAAATCACGCGATAACAATTCCACAAAACCGTAAGCGATGAACTGATCGGCTGCACCATCGATGTACTCATAGAGATTTTCCGGGGTGTAGCTCATCACGTCGCTGATCGGTTGCCAGCCTGAGATGTCCGGAAAATCGAACGCTTGGAGCGAGCTAACGGCAAGCAAAAACATCCATGGCAATACGACCACTATTCGCATATTCTTTCCTCGATCAATTTGAATTCCATCAGATCAACTCAAACCCTAAATCAGAATTTTTTATGCGAAACTTAATAAAGCATGCGCCTGGATCAAATTGGCGGCTACTGAAACGCCATAAGGACATGCTTTGATACAAGGTGCTTCGCATCCCAAACAATGCTCTGCGGTGTTGCCCGCGAGGCTGGCATATTTGAGCATCGCCTCCTTCTCGCGGCCCTGGCATGCATAGTAATACGCATAGCGCATGATCGAGCTCACTGGCAAATGATGCGGACAGACATCCGCACAGCGCATGCAGCCATGGCGACAATATTGGCTATAATAAGCCATCTGAAAATCCTTGAGAAACTGCTTTCCCGCATCGGACAATTTGGTGCCAGAGAGCGGGACCACTTTATCAATCAATTCATAATCAGCGAATGACACGCATACCGTGTGCATCAGGGGATTTTGCAGCACCCACTGAATGCTGAATAATCGCAATTGTTCTTCGGTAGCGAGGCCATATTTTTCGATGAACGGCCGCGTCTTCTCATAGCTCTCCTGTTGCGATTTGAATTGCTCCTGCATCCGCTGGATCGCCTGTTCCCGCGTCATGCCTCTGCTCATCATTCGCTTCAGATTTTCCTCCTGTGGCTCGGTGAGATGATCTGGATCAAACGGATCGACCTTCAATACCCCAGGCGCGGTCTTCATGGCAGTGGTACCGATTTTCCTCTCCGAACATGCCTTTAAAATCCTATCTCCAGATTCTCGGTTCATAAAATTGTAGATGAACAGCATCACATCGAAGCGACCATCTTCAGCCGCGGCAAGACAGACCTGTTCCATGCTATCCCCTTCGCTTCCCCATCGCGGCCCGTGACACGATAGCCCAGTGAATCGAACCCGACCATCAGCCTTCAATTGCTGAATTGCAGCATGATAGCCGGGATGGTTTAGTTCCGCGACCCGATTTACACCGTGCATATATAATGCATCGACATAATCGGTTTTCAGCCGTTCCAAACACTGGCGCAATCGCCCGATGATCGATTCTGCGCTCTCATTGGGATTCAAATGCAATTTCGTGGTGATGAAGATTTTTTTGCGATCCATGAACTGTTGCGCATCGCCAATCGCTCGCTCCGAAGCCCCACGCGTGTATGTCTCACCGGTATCGAAATAATTAATACCCTTCTCGTACGCATAGCGAACCACATTGGCCTCGGTCGATCTCGTGCCCCCCATGGCAATATCGGAGACTTTGAACCCAGTTCTCCCCAATATACGATATTGGACGATCTTCTTGGACTCTTCTTGTTGGCCAGAAACCCATGGGCTCGACGGATGCAATCCCAAGCCCGTACCAGCAACGATCGCCCCGCCAAATTTGAAGAAATGTCTTCGCGAAATCTTTTGATGAAAATTTTGTCTCGATCGAGTTTTCGCCATAGCCCACTCCTGCATTTTAGAATTTTCATTTCATCTTTGAACGCATCCATAGACTCAAATAATCTCAGCGTCCTCATCGCGTGTTAGTTACTATACCAGACAGATAGCTTACGAATTGGTTCGGAACTTGAGGTGGATTAACCAGCTCCGCCCGAGGCGCCTCCAGCTCCAGCTCCCCCACCAGCAGCAGCACCGCCACCGACGCCCGCGGCACTGCTCATGGTAGCGCTCATGGCCGAAATCATCGTGCTTACTGCTGTGGCAAAACTCCCAGGAGAACCATGACTCGCTGCTGCCGCATACCAGGCGAAATAGCCGCCGCTTTGCCCAGAAGGAACCGCCGAGAGCATCTCTTGCAATGCCTTCTTCCCTATTCCCAGGGCAATGCCATATACCACATATTGCTCCAGAGAACCCAGCATCTGCGCCAAGTCCATCTTGAAATGATAGCGCGATAAATAACTCTTCAACTCATCCAATTTTGTCCTGAGCTGTTTCACCTCTGGGGTGTAGCGAAGCACCGCAAACGAAAGCGGTATTAGCAAAATCCCAGTGATTGTCGCGATAGCACCAGGGACGCCGAACAGAGCCGCAATGACAATTCCGGCTGCAAGAATGCCCAGCGCGATCAGCGCCGCCAAAACTGTGGCCTTGACGCTGGCGCGGTCGTACAGCGGCCAATCACCCCATGCCTGTTTGATCACCCCTTTCCAGGGGGCGAACCAGCGCATGACCTTGCCCCGAGCATCCCGAATCGCAGCGAAATCGATCTGATGGGCCCCGCCAGCCAGCTCCTCGAACAGGAATTCCACCATGTCTCGTTCATGCGCTGCAAGCTCGTCCCGATGCTGATCGAAAAATTCCTGGTTCAAATGCACCCGATAATTGATCCGCTGAGCCTTGCCAAATAGCGATTGCTTTGGCTGGACGAACTCCTCCAAGCTCAAGAAACCGCGACGCGCCAGGTCCAATAAGGTGGCAACCATGGCGCCAGAGTTGATCTGGCCGCTGTAGTAAACGTAGCTGGCAACCGCTGGTGGAAGATCTCTGGGAATTTCGGATGAATACCTGCCTGAACGCCGAACCGCATACGGCCTTCCAGAGCGATGATAGATCGCCACCAGCGCCAACACGCCCGCCAGCGCCAGGATGATACTGAGCTCCATCGCCTGGCCTTGATATTTGGCTCGAAATGCCGCTCGCTGCTGCTGTTTCGCTCGCAAGGCATTCGCTTGCTCGGCCAGCAATCGTTCTTCTGCCATGATCCGCTCGCGCGCTCGTGCTTCGGTGCGCTTCTCCGCTGCTGGCACCCACTCGCGCGGAAATATGCATCGAACCTCCCAATAGGTCCCCGCTGGCAGTGGCATTGCCCAAAGACGTATCTCCCCATTTTCAAAGACCAATTGCCCATGCAGCGGCCCATGGGCCCATGCACGGACTTGACTGGTATCCGCTGGCTCTGGTAATTTCGCGGTCACTTCCACTGCACCGATGCTTTGCTCATTTCGTTCCGAAACAAATTTATAGTAGAACTCCGCCACATCATCATATACCGTCACTGCATCCGTCACCCGATAGCTAAGCCGAAACGTCCGTTTTTCATCTTTAGCCCGATAAAACCATTTTACATAGAATCGCTCGTTATCCTGCGAGATCTGGTAGCTCCCTGGTGATTGATCCGCGGCTGGAAGATAGCGTTCCTGGTTTTCGCTCAGCTCGAAATCCGTGACTCGTCCCAATTTTTTCAGCGGCAACGAATAATCCGCCCACCGAAAGCTCCCCCAGAACCGATAGCTGCGGTCTTCAACGATCCGGAGGCTGCCATCAGCTAACACCTCAGCCTGAATGCGGATCTGATCGATCGAATACCGTTTCCCTTTAGCTGAAATCTCAGCTACTCCTATTGCGACTGTTCCAATCAGGAACAGTGCGATAAATCTGAAAAAGGCTTTCATGGTAAATTGCCTCCTTTGTCTGAAAATGGTCAAATGAAATCGGTTATTCATAACCACCCGCCAATTGTCGTTCCTGCGCATGCAGGCAACCTTCCCCCACTGTCATTCCTGCGCATGCAAGAACCCTTCCCCCACTGTCGTTCCTGCGTATGCAGGAACCCTTCCCCCACTGTCATTCCTGCGCATGCAGGAACCCCTGCATTGAGCCCCATTACTCATAGGATGCCTGCTTTCGCAGGCATGACCTTTTTAGTAAGTAAGCGACCAGTCAGTTTTTTCATTTTCACGGACTTCTTGGTGTTTCTTGGCGGAATATTTGTCCCTAAAAATTGAATTGCTTGTTTTGGCTTGCAACACAAGATAGTCAAAATAACTATCGAATGCAAGCAAAAATTTGAAGTTGGTAAGGCTGCCCCATTGAGCAAGCTTTGCACACATATTGTGCATTTTGCACCATTAGCGTCTTCCCTGAGCGAAATTCGTATATCGAAATCGTCATTGCGAAGCAAAAATTGTAACTTCCCAATCGTTCAGAAAGCAAGGACATGGATTTTGGCTCGTCGATCGCTCTAAATCACTCCAATAGAAATAGCCCCTTAGTAACCTTATCAGATATGTTCCAATGGGAGAGCACTCCCTGGCATAAGCTTTGCACAGAGAAAAAGCAGGCAGTCGGAATTGAAACCTCCATCGCGATTCGTAACTGCCAGCCGAGTTTTTGATAGAAAAATGGACAAGTGAATGTGAACAGTCTGATTGACTTTGACCCAAACGATAGTTCCCCCAAACTCTGAATGTGAATTATGGACAGCGAGGTTGCGACCATGATCGATTATGGAATTTTGAAAAGGTTAGTGCTCGAAGTTTTTTCAGAGGACCCTTATACGCCGGTGAAAAAAGCGATCAAGCAAGTGGAAAAATTAGCTGCAAAGCATCGGTTTATTCCCTCTCCTGCTGGCAGCAGCTATAAAGATTCCTACCATCAACATCATCGCAAATCACGGCTATCGCCCGCCGATCGCCAAAATGTGATGCAAATTATTTGGAGCTTGATCCGAGAAAATTTGTTGCTCATTGGAGCAGATCGTCTGAATTAGGACCCTTGCGTTATGCTTTCTCTTTCCTTGTTGTTCTTCTAAACAACTCCTTGTCGGTCGACCAACGCCCGGGATTTCTCTCGGGCGTTGTGTTTTTCAGAAGCCATCATCACCAGTTATTATTATGAAAGGATCATTTCAAATCCCTTCGCAAGGCAGTCCTTTTACTTATGATCGCATCCCCCATCCGAATCAACCGAGGAAAGCCCCAGGGCAGCGCATCAGGGGCGATGTTAATAGATTTCAAATCTATCGTCCCCAGTTTTAAAGGCGAGGACGTCTATAGCTTTCAAAATTGTCATTGCACCGCTTTAAAACCGTGCAAGGGATTGTTATGGTTTCTCAATTTGCTATCTCACTTATTTGATTAGTTTTTTTCCCATAGAAATTCCTATTCCATAACCAAAAAGCTTAAATCGCTCCCAATCAGGAAAAAAGTTCAACACCAATCGCAGCAGTCTCTAACAAAAAACCAGTTGCTTTTTGTCGCAGTTCGTGCTATATTGCCAGAGGGCCATAGGCAAACTTGATCCATCAAAATAAACAAAAAAGAATTTAATCATGACAACAGATCGGCTGGCGGATGTGTCTGATGCGACAGAGAACAAGCAGGGTGGGAGGAAAAGCCAGTCGCCAGCCATCAATTTCAGGAGCTGCCATGGACAAAATTCGTCGCCTGAGACAAGCAGCCACCGAATTTGCCCAACGCGTCAAGGATATCGAACCCGTCGCTGAGGTGGCGCTATTCGGCTCAATAGCCAAAGGCGATCCCTTTCCCAGGGACCTTGATCTGGCCGTCATCCTCACCAAATTGGATCAGATCCCTGCGCTGGCCCGTGCCGCGCGCAAAATGAGTTCCCACTTTCATAATTGGGACGTACTCGTGTTCGACTCTCACCTCAACTATGTGGGGCGACTTTGCCATCGCCGCGAATGCCCCTCTGGATTGGTCAAGTGCATTGGCTGCGGGGACATCCCCTTCATCCAGCACATCCGCGGCTTCAAATTCATTCCAGAAAATTTCTATTCCTCCCCGTTCGAAACCCTGTTCAATCGCCATCCATTCAGCCAGTTCGTCCAGCAGCGGGAGCAATTCGGTATCGAAGAAGATCGCAGTTTCGAGCAATTTGAGGATGTCGTCTTGGAGTGCATGGAATGCGGGACTTTGTTCACCTTTAGCGCTGGAGAACAAAAATTTTTCAAGCAGCATGGTCTGGAGCAACCCAAACGCTGTGAACCGTGCCGCGAGCGGAAAAAGATGCTCGAGATCGGCCTATATGACTACGATGAAACGGCCCGATTTGAAACTCCTTAAGTTGACTTATAGCCCAGGTTGGTAACCTGGCTTTGTAGCCCAGGTTGGTAACCTGTCCCACAACTGCTAAAATAAAAGGTTGACACCTTAACTTCCAATTTCCCACAGCTATCCGCCACCGACTGGTTGAAATAGTTTCACCTCATCCCCATCTGCAAGCGGCTGAGAGAAGGGCGCGCGGGAGCCGTTCACGGCCACAAAAGCGACTTGATCCATTGGGACCTTCAGCCGTCTCATGAGGTCGCCAACCGTGCTGCCCTCTGGCACCACTATCATCGCCTCTGGGAGATCGTTATTATATTTTTTCAATCCAGCGTGGAATATCAGTTTTGCCTTCATCAATTCAAATTCTCAAATGCTAACAACAAAAGGATTCCTGCATGCGCAGGAATGACAATAATTCCTGCATGCGCAGGAATGACATTCCTCTTACTCCTTACTGACCAATGACCACTGATTACTGATTACTGACCACTGATCACTGATTACTACCCCCTGCTCCCTGACAAATCTCACTCAACCCCAATTCCTTGATCCGCTCCGGGGTTGGCACGCCATTTTCATCCCATCCCATTAACTGGTAGTATTCGGAACGCATGGCGTCTAATTCCACCACATGGCCTTTGGCCGGTCCTGAGGGCAGCGGCTCGTTCAAGCAGCGGCTCGGCAGGGTATCGTCCTTTTTCGTAAAGCCCTCTCGGACATTGAACAGCCGCGCCAGCGTGGTGGCGCGCTCGCCGACCTTTTCCAGCTCGCGGGGGTTACGATAGCCGAACCCGGTGCAGGCAGTAACCATCTGCCAGACCTCTTTCAGAGTGAAGCCAAATTTGGTAAAATAGCAGAGGATGGCGGAATCGATCACAGCGATGTCCAACTGGTTCATTTTGAACAGGGCGGCTTTTCCGGCGATGGTCAACGGATCGGCGCCGCCCATTAGTTCGCTCAATGGCGAACCGTGCAAATGGCAGGCGCCGCGCTCAGAAATGGCGTAGCTCAATCCCACGCCCTTGGCGCCCCGCGGCAGGTAGCCTGGCATCTCTAATCCCTTGACGTGCATGGCGAACGCCTCACTGCCGGGGAAATTTCTGCTGAACTCGCGAACGCCGCGCTGCAATTTCTGGCCGATGCCCTCCCCAGTGCAGATTTTTTTGGTCAATGCCACCAGCGCCTCGCCGCTGCCAAAGTTAGCCTCAATGCCATCCAGATCGGATGCGCCCACCATGCCGCGTTGATACAGCTCCATCACAAAGCTGATGATCACCCCGGTGCTGATGGTATCGATGCCGTAATCATCACACAGGTAATTGACTTCGATGATGGCCTCGCGATCCGCCACGCCGCAATTGCTACCCACGGCGAAGATGGTCTCGTACTCTGGGCCATCGATGCGGAAGCCATATTTTTTGTGCTGGGCGATCTTGGTGCAGCCGATGCCGCAGCCGAAACAGGCAGCCGATTCATTCCAATATTCCTGGCTCCAGGTCTCGCCCCAAAGTTCTTTATGCCCCTCAAATTGACCGCTTTGAAAATTCCGCGTGGGCAGCCCTCCGGCTGCATTGATTAGTTCCACGATGTTGGCGGTGCCGTGATCGCGCATCCGTTTGATCTGGGAGCTCATGCGCAACATGCGATTGGCGACCCAGACCATCTCCTGGAACAGAGCTGGATCATGCACAGCCACAGAGCCGGTTCCGCGGACCGCTACGCCTTTCAAATTTTTCGATCCCATGACCGCACCAGCGCCGCCTCTTCCAGCAGTTCGCAGATCGCAGAAAATGCCGGCAATGGGCGCCAGACGTTCTCCAGCCGGTCCAATCACCGCGGTTTTGAAATCCGTGCCGTATTTTGCCCTGAGCTTATCAGTGGCAGCCATGGTCCCCAGGCCCCAGATGCCATCTGCATCTTCCAGCCGCACTTGATCGTTGTCGATAACCAGAACTTTGGGCCGATCAGCCTTGCCGGTCATAATGATGGCATCGTATCCCGCCCATTTCATGGTCTGGCCGAAGAACCCTCCTGCATAGGAATCGAGGATCGTGCCAGTCGCTGGGCTTTTGGTGAACACGCCTAATCTTCCAGCGGTTGGTGCGGTTGTTCCTGTCAGAGGGCCAACAGCAAATATTAATGGCACCTCTGGAGCCAAGGCATTGATGTGCGGAGCAACTTCATTGTACAGCATCAAACTGGCAAGACCCTTTCCGCCCAGAACCAACGGCATAATTTTTTCATCCAATTTCTCTGTCTGAAATTTTCCAGTTGTCAGATCCACTCTCAGAATTTTATTCATATACCCGCGTTCGAGAAGGGACATTTTGATTCTCCTTGGGTCGTCATAGGTTTTACAAAGAATGAGAGAACTGTGGATTATCGGAGTAATGAAATCTATTATTTGATATTCGGTTTCATGGTCAGAATGTACAAAATGGTCCTCCCTATCTCCCTCTGCCGGCTTTTTCAGCAATGACTTTCTCCCTTGCAGGCGCTCATAGTCAAATTCTTAATGCAAAGCGGCTGTTCGTTCGAAAGATTGGGGGGGAATTCGTTTGATAGCGAAATAGCCATAACCGCTCGAATTCAAAGCCTATCTGAAAAGTGAAAAAGCTGACCGATCGCTTATCTGCTAAAATCGACCAATTCGTTGAAAAAGGATTCTTCCATTTTGGCCCTATTTTATAACAATCGCATCGTACTTGCACCAGCGGGCGCATTGTGGATTACCACCGCACAGATCACAGATGACAGGATAATTTTCCTCGTCGAACCAGATGACTTCTGAAGGGCAGGCCTCGGCGCAGGCGCCACAATGAGTGCATAATTGCTTGTTCAACTGGATGATCCCGCGATCGGTGAGCGATAGCGCGCCTGGTTCACATGCCCGAATACAGGCTTCGCACAACGTGCAAATATGAACTTTGTTCAATGGCGGCATCTGCTCAACCGGTTTGGACTCGATCCAGAGTCGCGCTCGTGCAGTGCCAAAGATCTGATGATGCCATTGGGTGCAGACTGTCTCACAGATCAGGCAGCCGACACAATTTTGAGAGACCGCACGCAATCTGATCTTCTTGTCGCGCTGCGGCTCGAAGATCTCGTCGATGGTTTTGAAACCATGCACCAGCGCGACCAGATCCTCGACCATTTTTTTGGGGTCCTTAGCTTTGGTCACGTTACGACCAAATACCGTACCGCTGGCCCCAGCGCGCAATGCCTCGTCCACCAGCTCCAGCGCATCGCGAGGCACATCAGATTTGGCGCCGCCCAAAACCAGCACCGGCACCTTCGCTTGATCGACCAATTGTTTGAAGGTCATCACATCCCCGGTATACGGAATTTTCAGCGCATCTGCGCCGATCTCGACCGCAATCCGGGCCGAGGCGATTAAAATCTCGGCGATGTTAACGCCAGTCACCATGCCGCCAACGGCCATGGGTTCGATGATTAACGGGAGGCCGACTTTGCGGCATTCCTGGGCAAAGATCGCCGCCTGCTCGATATTGATCGCTTCAAATTCATCACTATAGCCGATGAAATAGTAGATGGTGATGGCCGACGCGCCCATTTGCAGTGCATCTTTGGCGCGAGAGGTGGCCATCTTCCGAAATTTGATGACCGGCAGGACATTGCTCACATTGGCCCCGCCCAATCGGGGCAGATTCATCCAATCAGCACGAATCAGGATGGCGGGTTTGTCCTTGCCTTGAAACAAATAACCCAGACGCAGCGCAGTGCCGAACGACATCAGCACGCCATCGGCACCGCCTGCCACAACTTGCTCTAAGATTCTTTTTAACTGAATCACATTTTCAGTGGGATCGGACATCCAGCCGTGGTCCGCAGCTACGCACACGGCTTTGCCATCTTTGGGATTAAACAGTCGATTCAATCGCGCAGTTTTGCCAGGGCTTGAATACATGCGTTGTTTCCTTATTTTGGAAGAACTGATTCCATCGTTTTGAGCGATGGAATCAGCCCTTTTGGATCTTCCAATATTTTCTCGTTAAATAAAATGCCTTTTACTCCCAATTCAAAGATTGCCATCGCTTCGTCCTGTTTCAACAGTCGCTCGGATCGTATAATGACTGGAACGGTGGCCCAATTTGCAATCAGCTTCAACGTTTCTTGAGCGCCGTCAGGAATGATCAGCGCATCGGCGCCAGCCTCCATCATGAACGAGACCCCGAGTTTGATGACGTCTTCGAAATTGAACGTGCTCACCCCAGAGCCAATGGGACGGATATCGACAAAGACTGGCAGCGAGAGCTCATAGGCGTCGCGGAGCAATCGGGAGATGGAGCGGATGTTCTCGGCTTCGAATTCATCGCCAAAGCCCATCAACAGCGTTGCTACTGCGGCTGATCCTCCCAGAATCATCACATCTTCTGCCGAAGAAATTTCCACGCGTTGCACCTGTTGCACTGGCAGGCAGAAATCCTGATCCCGATAGGCATTGGTCCAATCGACCCGAATCAAAGGTGCCGCTCGATTTTTGCCAGCTACTTCCAAAGCCAGATGCTCCATCTGTCCAGGATTGAGGATGATCCCATCGAAGATTCTGACACTGGTTTGCAGGACGCTTTTGAGGTCCTCTAATTGGGGCGTGGCGCCAAGGCAAGAAGCAATTGTCGTGTCCAGCAAGAATGATTTTGAGTCAAGAATGTCGTTGATGCGAATGGATTTCCCGATGTTGGTCTGCATATTCTTTCCTGATTTTTGTGCATAAACAAACCAGGTCTCTCAGAGCGACCTGGTTAATGAGCGGTCCTTTCCTGAAGTAGGTTTCGAAAGGAAATTCAATTTATTCTCGAATGACTGATAGGTCAAGCGCTATAAAAATGTAGCGATGGTCGACAAATTTATTTAACGATCAAAAGCTTTTTCGCAGCGACGAAGTCGTTCGCTCGCAACTCATAGAAATACAGCCCAGCAGCAAGTCGATCAGATTGAAAGTTAATGTAATGGTGTCCAGCATCCAATCGTTCGGTCGCGATCAGTCCCACTTGTTTGCCGAGCAGATCGTAAAGCGTCAATTTGATCTGGGCTGGTTCGGGCAAATCGAATGGAATTGACGTTGATGAATTGAACGGATTCGGATAATTTTGCCCTAATGAATATCGTTTCGGCGGCGCAATCAAAATCTGAATCGGAGCTGTGCGCACAAAATGACCATCATAATCGATCTGCTTGAGTTGATACTGATGAATTCCCACGACTATTGCTGGGTCCCGAAATTCGTAGTGATGGGGCATGGCAGTGGAGCCATGACCGGGCACAAACCCGATCACCCTCCACGGCGAACCATCGACCGAGCGTTCGATCTCAAAGCCATAATTATTGGATTCCGTAGCCGTAGACCAGATGAGCAAAACTGCGTTGCCAACCTGTTCCGCTTTGAATCCGATGAGCTCGACTGGGATGACATAGTTTACAGTGAACACGCCGTTGAATGCCGTAACAGAGGGAGAGCCTTCATTGAACACCATCTCTGAAAAAGCGAGTGGCGTTTGCATGGCTGGTCGGCCAACCACTTGGAAGACGAATTCCACTAATACGCCCTGTCCCATGGCATATGAGGCGCTAAACGCCCCGAACCTCAACAAGCCGGGACTGGGTACATTGGCGGAACAGAACCAGCCGTCCAGCAAGGTATTGGTCACCGAGTAGCTTTTATATGCGATGACCTGCGGGTCAAACGTCAAGGCGATAGAAACAGCGCTGACCGCATCCTGCTGGGAGAGCGGGGATACGAAAATTGGAACGGTCACCGTATTGGCAGAATCGGCCGAGATATCTGGGATGGAGACCAACGCTTGTGCCGCACTTCCGCCAGCGATGCTCACCTTTCCATCGTGAGTGGCGATCCGCATTGTGTCGTTATAACAGGCGATGTTCTGAAAATGGACTGGAGTGGCCATGCCGGGATTGCCCTTCAGCTCGCAGCGGATGCGGCACAACACCCCTGAGTCCGGGAAAGAAGTGCTCCCTTTGAGCACAAATGCTAAGTTCCCTGGCAATTGCATTTCGATTCGAACCTGCCAATTCTGCGCCAATGTCTTGTTGGTCGTCACTTCGAGTGCCTGCATCACATATTTATTGTAGCTGATCCCGATCCTCAGAGAGTCGATATGAAATTTACTAAGATCCGATACGCGAATCGGAAGTTCGATGAGACTGCCGCTGTCGCCCGAAGTATCGGGTATAGAGAACCTGGCATTTGGCGAAGGTTCTGCTTCCAATGTCGTAAACTTGCTCGAAGAAACAACGGCGGAAATCTGTCCGTCATTCACGCTCACCATTTTAAACTTGATGCTCGTGGTGTCGTTCTTTGCTCCAATCACATCGAAAAAAATGTAGGTCAAAATTCCGTGACCTGAGAGCGGTGTCGCTCCAACCATGACCAGAGTAAGTTGTCCAGTGCTATCCGAAGTGGTGGGATTGCCCCAGGCCTGAGAGATCGTCCCTTTTGAATTAGCGCCAAGAGCGTCTAAAACATTCGGATCGAAGACTAATTTGAGGCTCAAAGAAACGATGCCGAGCCCAGAGACATCGCTCACCCAGATGGGAAGCTTCACCAACGATCGTGATGGGGCTGCTGTATCTGGGACACTCAAAGTTATTGTTTGTGGCAGCACTGGCGTGGCAAACAAAACCATCAATATGGCGGCCATTTGCCGACAGCCTGCAAACCAATTCGCCTTTTCCTGTCTCATCGCTCTCCCTCCCTTATAAAGTTTTCAGGGCCGTTCGAAATAGAAAAAGGCGTCGTCACGAAATGCTGCCCATTCATCGAACTGTTCGCGCCAAATGAAACTGATCATTGCATTTTCAGGCCATCGAGGCGATCGAATTACTATTGCTCCCAGCGCATTGCTTAAGCCTCGAAGCAAATATCTTAATGAGCACAGATCGATTTCTGAGAAACGCGAGAACTTGAACAGGATCCTATTTAGCGCTTAATAAAAGATGCCCTGGGTGAAGGCTAAGCTCCAAAGGCAGGTTGATCGAAACGACAAATTTCTCTATTTCGCGCTTCCCTGTTTATTGAAGATAACGGGTTATTCACAACATCGACTTCCTTCCTCCAAAAACTGGTTCACCTTCTGCTTCCAATGTTCATCAATCTCAACCATTAACCGGCAACTGGCGCGGCGTGTCAGGTTTAGAAGCTCACATAGCTTTGCTCTTATTTCCGAATCATGTGGATCGATGCCATGCGAAATCAAAATTTGCTCCAATTCCCGGTTGAAATCCGTCTCCCAAAGAATCTGCTGCATTGTTATCCTGTCTGTTTTAGAATTCTGCAAAATTCAAGAAATTTCCATGCCCATTTCATGTCTGAGAAGGCGGGCATCTCCTTACGAATTGATTGGTTCTATTAGCAGAGTCCTGCATGCTCAGAGATGACAGCCTTTGTTCGATTTCTGTTCATTTTGCAGAAATTGGCCATTTGTCATTGAAAAGAAGTCCGATAGAATCATGATGAAGCTACTTTTAAATTAGAAAATATTTTTAAAAAAGCAAGCTAAAAATTGGCCGAGTGGAAAATAAGCAGGGATGTACCCTAACATGAGAAGGTCGCGGAGGAATTGGTCGGTGAACAAAATGCAAGTCAAAAATTAGCAATTGCGCTGCCAGGCAAGGGGGATAGATAAACCAGACAGCGCATGTGAATGGGAGTATGAGATTTCATTTTTTTCATTCGAGCCAGCTTCTCTGGTCGAATTATTTTACAAATAGCTAGCTCGAACCGACCGAAAGATTGGAGTCTAACTCAGAGCAGATTGAAATCATCGACTCGAATTGTGTCATCCATTCGTCCTTTGCTCCATGAACTGCCGAATTTGCTGAACTGTGTATTCGATCTGGGCATCGGTCAGTTCTGGATACATTGGCAATGAAAGGAATTCCCGAGCGCATCGTTCCGCCACTGGATAACTGCCGGGTCTGAGTCCGAGAGAATCATAGGCCTGTTGCAGGTGGACCGGCACTGGGTAGTGGATACCAGTCTGCACATCCTTTTCAGCCAAAAATTTAATTAGCTCGTCGCGATGTGACACGCGAATGGCATAGACATGATAGATATGCCGAGCATAATCGGCTTCCACTGGAGGAATCACACCTGGAATCTCAGCCAAAAGCTGGCGGTAGAGCTGAGCGTGCTGTCGCCGTGCATTGTTCCACGCATTGAGATATTTTAATTTCACCTCCAGAATCGCGCCTTGGAATCCCTCCATGCGGGCGTTCCAACCGATCATTTGGTGATAATACTTTTTGGATTGGCCATGGTCGCGTAGCATCCGGATTTTTTCGGCCAATTTGGCGTTATTGGTCACCACGGCTCCAGCTTCGCCGTAAGCGCCGAGGTTTTTTCCGGGATAAAAGCTGAAACAGCCGGCATCGCCGATGGCACCGACGCGCTGGCCTTTATACTCAGCGCCATGGGCTTGGCAAGCGTCTTCGATCACCCAGAGACCATGGCGTCTGGCGATTGTCAGAATCGGATCCAGATCGGCACTTTGGCCGAACAAATGCACTGGTATAATCGCCCGGGTCCGTTCCGTAATCGCTGCTTCCAATAGCTCTGCATTCAAGTTATAGGTCTGTTCATCAATGTCAACAAACACTGGCTTGGCGCCGCAATAGCTGATCGCCTCGGCAGTAGCGATAAATGTGGATGGAACCGTGATGACTTCATCTCCAGGTCCAACTCCCAGCCCAAGTAAAGCCAACCACAGCGCGGATGTACCACTATTCACGCCGATTGCAAAATCTGCTTTACAATAATCGGCAAATTTTGCCTCGAACTGCGCCACATATTTGCCACCAGCAAACGCCGTGTCATTCAATACGCTCTGGAGCGCAAGATGAATCTCTTCTCTGATCGACATGTATTGTGCTTTGAGATCAAGGAAAGGTACTTTCATTGGGTTGGTTCCTCCACAATGGTTCGAATGACTCTTGCAGGATTGCCTGCCACAATGGTATTAGGTGGGACATCCTTTGTGACCACGCTGCCCGCCCCGATCATGGCGTTCTCCCCTACGGTGATCCCAGCTAAAAGCGTCGTGCTGGATCCGACCGATGCGCCCTTTTTAATCGTGGTCGGAATACAAACCCAATCCTTCTCAGTCTGCATACTCCCGTCCCGATTGGTCGCCCTCGGGTAAAGGTCGTTGATGAACGTTACATTGTGGCCTATAAAAACATTGTCCTCAATGGTCACACCTTCACAAATAAACGTATGGCTGGAAATTTTGCAATTCTTACCGATCTTGACGCCCTTTTGAATTTCTACGAACGCACCGATCTTGGTATTGTCGCCAATTTCGCAGCCATACAAATTGGTAAAATCAAAAATCCGAACGTTGGTTCCCAGCTTCACATCTGGTGCGATATTCTGAAATTTCACCATCAACTCCTCCTCTATCCCAGTTCACAAGTTGCAACCGAAGCCATTTGATCACACTGTCTTCATTCATGGATCGACGTCAGCGCAATTATATATGCGCCGATAGCGAATCCCAACTTCGGTTATGTGGATTAAATTATCTCGCATGCAAAAATTGGATTTGAAAAAGGTTATTCCTCCCCGCGCGGGGATGACATCTTCATCTGCTCTCAACATTTAAAATTGATGGCCGATGAGGCGCAGCGACTTGAATTGAAAATGCCAGTAGCTAACGACCCTGATTTTTTGTCTATATAATACTGGATAAGCAGGGATATTGCGGAACACGGATCGCTGGTTTGCTGCCGATAGGCTGCCAAGTAGGCTATAATCCAATATCAGCTATTCAAAAATCTCCATAAAGGCATCGATTCGGGTTTCGATTTGACTCTCGCTAAAATTCCGTTCATCCGCCATATCTGCTTCAATGATGAGTACAGGCAAGTTCAATCGCTGGGTGATCATATTTTGGAGGTCATATTGTCCGAAGGAGTAAGGTTTGCAGCTTCGATTGGAGTGCATTACGACTCCATCGACATGGTATTTCTGAGCTAAAGCGGCAATCTTTTGGAACATTTGATCGATGGAAACATTAAGGTGAATGCTAGAATAGGCCACGGCCATGGAATCCAGCAGATGATTTTCATCAATGAGATGAACCACGCCGCTCCAGGCCGAGGTATAGGTGTCAGCCACTAAACAGGCATTATGCTGGGAAAATTTATCTGATAACCAACGCGTCCGATACCAGATGGGGATATTGTCCCATAGCAGCCGTACCTTCTCATTAGGGACCGCGCTGATGTTTTGCTCGATCCGTTGCCTCATCTCGTCGAGGAGTTGAGAATAATAGTCGATAACGACTTTGGTGCCCCTGAGGGTGACGATGAGGGCGAGATGAAAGAAGGCATCAAATGCGCTCATAGGCGCTGGTTGGTGGGCGCAACAATCCAGAACCTGCTGCCAAAGCCGTTGCGCCTGGATGGATCGCAATCCCACTTCCTGGAACTTGGCCTCGTTGAATTTCTTGCGACATACCCGTTCCAAGAATTCGATATATTCTTGCATTTGTCGCTGGACATATCGTTTTGCTGCTGGCGACATCTCTGCATGATTGAATGGCGTATCAAAAATGAAAAGCGGCACTTGGTAAAAGCGCGCTTGAATTTCATACCACTTGATCACAGTGCCGCAAATATTGTTGCAGCAAACCAGAAAGTCTGGTCGCGGCAGACCACCAATCGGTCCACCTTTTACAATTGAGCAAGCGATGTCTGCGCGCGCATACGAACATAGATCGCGCGAATACCCCATGGCTTCGGATGTTTCGCACAGGGCTCCTCCCATCTTCGTGGCACCGATCATTGCGCCATGATTCTCAGGGTATATTGGAATTACATTCATCGCGAGCAACGGCTCCACCGGTCCCCCGCTAGTGATCCATGCGACCTTCTTTCTTAGCCAGTGCGCCATCTTGGCTTGGAAATAATAGCGCTTCATGATCTTTTTCATCAAACCAGTGGATTTGATCTTGAGCCGCTCCTGTGCTGCATGGTCTTCTGCTCTCTGATTTGCCATATATCATCCCATTTGGTTGAAGATTTCAATAATAATCGCTGCTGCTACGCCAATCGGCGTTGCCCTGAACTGTTGAGTTTATCGCGCCTATGAATCCACGAATCCTATGCTGTTTTAGAAATTATGTCATGGTGCGTTTTCATTTATGACCATGATGGGCTTATTCTGAGAAAGCCTAATTCTGCAGAAGTTTACTAAAATCTCTCGAATCACAACATCTCGACGAATGCCTCTATCCTGGTCTGTAGCTGCCCAATCGCAAGCTGCGGGTCTTCGATCTCAAGGCGCAAACTGGGTATACCAACCTGGTCCAAATGATCCTTCAGAAACGGATAATCGAACGCGTGAGGATCACAGAATTTAAGCATAACAAATATCGCCCCGTGGATATTTTTTTCTCTGGCAATCCTCGCCAGATATTCCCCCCGAAAATTGGGGTCGCGATATTTGGCGGGACAAATGACCCGTTCGAAATATCGTTTAGCGATCGCCTCAATAGGATCGGCATTCTCATCGATCAGGCCTTGAAAATATCGGCTGCCAACGCAAAGATCATCCCAAACGACGGCAGCTCCAGCTTGCTCCACAGCTCCATAAAGATTCGGTTGATCGCAAACACCTCCAACCAGTATCAGCCTTTTAAAATTTTGAGCACATTTCATCGAGGCTTCGCGCTTTAAATGATCCATAACGTCCATAATCCGCTGATAGAATTCCTCTCGATCCATGCGCATTGCAGCCCGCATGATTAGGTCCATCTCCTTGCCACTGATCGCCCCTGGATGCTGGCTTCTCACGTGATACAGTTCTTGCAGGCCTTGGCGAATCAAATTATAAAGATGGATACTCTCGCTAAGCTGTTCATCGGTGATTTTGAGGCGGAATGCCGCTTCCAGATCTTTCTTAAACTGATAACAGACATCGACCAGGTAGCGAAACGCGCTCTCGGAATTCAACTTCGACGGCAGGACGACATCGAAATGCAGCGCCAATCCCGAATTGAGCCGCCAAATATCAGATAGCCGCTGCATGGTATCGCAGGTGTGGGAAAATACGGTTCCATCAAGAAAATCCAATCCTCTGGATAGAACTTGTTCCAGTGCCATGCGAGCCAATGAACAACAATAGGCTTGCAAGTGGGCGTCAGCGCGAATGGTAGAATCAGCATGACCGAAAATTCGGAAAGGCAATGCGCCTGAAGCGTGAATGATCTCTTCTGGAGTATAGGAGCACAGATATCCGATGATTTTTCGGTGGGTTTGAGTTTTCAGTAGCCAACAATATTCGGAAGGTCTATCGATCACCTGCTCAAAAATTTGGAGTTGCTTCATCCAATTTTCCTTCTGGAATAAAAAGCTTCCTGGGGGGCTGCCCCAGGAAGCCTGAAACTGATGATTGTTCTGTGGATCTTCGCTCAAAAGCTAAAATACCTGAGCTAAATTTGTCTTTATTCCCGCGAAGATCGTCAGCAGGACTAATCCTGATACATTTTATCGATGATATCCGCGTATTTCTGAGCCACGACCTTGCGCTTGATCTTCAATGTCGGTGTCAATTCATCATCGGCGATGGTGAACTCTTTCGGCATAAGGGTGAACTTCTTGATCTGTTCGAACCGCGCCAGGTCTTTAGTGAGATTTTGAACATCCGCCTCAACCAGAGCATAAATTTTGGGATGCTTGACCAAGTCTTCGATGTCCGAATAGCTGATCCCATTGACCTCGGCGTACTTTTTGATCGCCTCGAATTTGGGAACAATAAGCGCCGTGAGGTAATTGCGTCGGTCTCCCACTACCATCACTTGTTCGATATAAGGGCTGGTGACCAATAGATTTTCGATCGTGGCAGGGGTAATATTCTTGCCGCCCGAGGTCACGATGATGTTCTTCTTGCGGTCGGTGATGTAAAGGAAGCCGTCTTCATCCAATAGGCCGATATCGCCGGTGTGGAGCCAGCCATCGGGATCGATGGTTTCGGCCGTGGCCTCGGGATTTTTATAATAGCCTTTCATGACATGGGGACCACGGGTAAGCACCTCACCATCCTCGGCGATCTTGACTTCGACTCCAGGGATTGCAGGACCCACGGAGCCAAATTTAAAATTGTCCTCACGGTTGACCGCAATGACTGGTGAGGTTTCTGTTAGACCATAGCCTTCCAAGATCAGAATGCCAGCTTTATAAAAGAATTCTGCAATCTCTTTTGGAAGCGGGGCTCCTCCGGAAACGAAGAAACGCAGCCTCCCTCCTACTCGCTCCTTCAATTTGCTGAAAACCAGCTTATTGGCCAGATTATGTTTGAATTGGAGCAAGCCAGATACTTTGCCTTTGGCTTTGGCCTCGACAAACTTTTCACCTGTTTTGATCGCCCACCAAAAGATCTTCTTTTTGAGTGGTGAGCCGGCTTCGGCATTTTCAATTACGCGGGCATAAATCTTCTCGAACAACCTCGGCACGCTGGTCATCAGGGTCGGCTTGACCTCCATCAGATTTTGCGCGACGGTATCGACACTCTCGGCATAAGCGATTGTAGCGCCAGCGCCGATCGCTGTAAAATGGCCCGCCATTCGTTCGAAGGAGTGACATAGCGGCAAGAACGACAGGAAAGTATCGGTCTCATCCGCCTTAATGACTTCGAGAGCGGCTTTCACATTAGAAAGCAAATTATTGTGGCTCAACATCACACCCTTAGGCGCCCCGGTTGTTCCTGATGTATAAATAATGCCACAAAGATCATCTGGGGTAATTTTTTTGATCGCTGCTTCATAGTAGCCAGGTTGCTTTGCCTCAAACTCCTTTCCCAGTTGATAAAGTTGCTGAAACGGGATCATCATTTCATGCTGAGCGCTATTTTGGTCCATGTAAATGATCTTTTGCAGCGCTGGCAAATTGTGAACTATGGTGAGGACTTTTTGCTGCAGCTCTGCCGTGGATACTATGATCATTCTTGAACCAGAATCCTTGAGGATATATTCCACCTGTTGCGGTGTAATGGTAGGATAGATGGGGACATTGGTTGCGCCCAGGGATAAGATGCCAAAATCAGCGATTGCCCATTCGGGACGGTTTTCAGACATGACGGCGATCCGATCCCCTGCCGTTACCCCAAGAGAAGCTAATCCCAATGCAAAATTTTTTACGCGCTCCCCGAGTTCCTGGTAGGAAAAGCCCTCATATTTTCCTGCCACTTTATACATCAACGAAGTTTTTGCCCCGTGTTTCGCCACCACCTCCCATAACATCTCAACCAAATTTTTTGCTTCCATTGCTCCTCCCAAAATAAGATGAATAACGAACAATTGTTTTGAATGTAAGAAATTGCCACGTTCGATCGCTTCTAACTTTGTTAGATCGGATGAAATGCTCGCATGAAATTCGGGCGAAACCGCATAAGCCCAATTGCATGAGATGAAACGGATCAAGGCCTTTTTTGCGACGCACAGATCCTTTAGACCATCGATCCACTTCTGAAAGCCGCTTGATAAGATTTAAGGACATCGACATGATAAAACAATTGTAGGCAACCGCAAAGATGAAAAATTAAATTACTTTTCAATATAAAAATCACATTGAAAAAATCAAGCAAAATTTCTGAATGGTGATTCAGTGATCAACGAGATATTATGCTCATCACTGAATCACCGATTACTGATTACTGATTACTGATCACTGATGACTGATTACTGCCCACTGATCACTGCCCACCCAATACAGGCGTGAGACCCTTGAGCTTTAGATGACTTCCAAATAATCCCGATCTGGAAGCTTGGGAAATGGAGCATGAGGTTCAGCTTGATACCAGAAGGCGACAGAGGAGATATCATCTTGCAGCGGGAGATACCGCGCGGGTTGTTTACCCATCTGAGTCCGCCAACCCAAAGCTTGGATTGTTACGCGAAGGTCTTGTTCAAAGCGGATGGGATCCATGATATGCCAGCGATAAAGACCGAAACGGGTATTGGCACGGGTAAAGCCATCAGGACGAATCACCTGGGGCATGCCAGAATATGCAGCAGAAAACTCACAGTATTGTCCCTCAGGGAAGACAAATCCCCAGGCCCCGCCAAAATAGTCTTCTGTGCCAGTGCCGCAGATCGTCGGGAAATCTTTATCCCCATCGAGATAGAATTTGATCTCTCCTTCGCCCCACCAGCCATTATTATTAACGCCCCAGGCCATATAGGTGCCAACATAATGACCCTGACCATTCACGCCGTCCAGCAATGTATGCACTTGCTTATAAGGCAGTGGATTGTTTCTCCGCCATTGGGCGTGAAAATAGCCGACATCTTCAGGGACATCGGTCAATGTATATGTAATTTGGTAGAAGAAACCTTCAATTTTTTCTTCGCTGAGGCTTTCAACTGTGATTTTGGCAGATTTTCGGAACGGCATTTCCCAATAGCAATTAAATCCCCCCACAGGATTCGCAGCGACAGCCAACGAATTGACCAAACAGGGCAAGCACCAACCGTTGCAGAAGAAATCCCCAATCGGGACCTCGATGGAAGGAGTTGGCTCGTCATCCCAGTAAAATCGAAGCACGATTCGCCGCCATTCTTTTGGGCTTACCGTCATCCAAATATGTTGGATTGCACCGGGACCTTTGATGTCCGCCAGCGTAACCGTGCTATTGGGCTCCAGATTAATACAAGGCGAAACTTTCCAGCCCTGTCCCAGATCGCGAGCCGCATGAGCTAGGGCACCAACGGTCGCCATCCCGCCTTTTCCCTTCGCACCAGTAAAATTTTCTGCACTGATAGACCGCGTCTGCGCGTGCGAGAGTCGTGATAAATTACCCAGATGCAAATTTAATCCATTGAATTGCATTATATCTCCTCCGAATTATTTATCCTATATCTTGAATCAAAAACAGATTGTTCTGGCCTTTCTTTATTCCAATAATCCACAATTCCGCGCCCCCTCCTCTCCTAATCCCGAACAATTTTCTCGACTCATGCTTTGCGAGCTTTTTAAGTTAATTTAATCCACCTTGATCCGATATCCGAATCCCTTCACAGTCTCCACAAAATCAGCCCATTGACCCAATTTTTGGCGCAGCCGGCGCACGTGGACATCCACGGTGCGGGGATCTCCGTAATAGTCGAATCCCCATACCTGATCCAATAGTTTATCTCGCGACAGCACCCGGCCATTGGCCTGGATGAGCGCCTTCAGCATGAGGAACTCCTTGGGCGTTAAGTCGACAAGTTGATCGTTAATTGTCACTTGATGCTTGGAAAAATTCACCACGAGATCGCCATATTGATAGACTTTATCTTCATCGCGAAGATGCCGGCGCAATAGCGCTTTTACCCGGGCGATGACCTCTTTGATCCGAAATGGCTTGGTGATATAATCATCAGCGCCTTGTTCCAGGCCATGCAGGATGTCCATCTCCTCAGACCGTGCGGTGATCATAATGATCGGCAGATTGGCAGTGGCCTCCTCATTGCGAATCGATCGCATCACTTCCATGCCACTTTTTCCTGGCAACATTAAATCAAGCAACACCAAATCTGGCGGCGAAGCAAGAATGGCCTCCACCCCTTTTTTGCCATCGTTAAAAACCTGAACATCAAAGTCCTCTTGCTTCAAATTGTAACTCAGGATCTCGCAGATATCTGAATCATCTTCGATGATAAATATTTTTGCACTCATACTTATGCAATCCATAAATTAACTTTCGTCGACCTCTTGAGCTTATCTATTGCCGCTGCATCAAAAGACTGGCGGGAAGTTCCTCGTAAGGACCATTGCTTCGATGCCTTGAAAAATTGGGAAAAGCCTGAATTGAATTAGATACCGTCATGGAAAAAGATTCCTGCATTGCAGGAATGACAATAATGCTATCATTCTGATTTTTGTAACAAGACTAAATTAAGATCCCATCATTCCAGCCAAGCTTGATGAGCTCAATCTGGTTCCAATCGCTCACCCCAACTTTATGCTTTTCGCCAGCGAGACGGATGTGCTTCGGAGTGGTTTCCAGCTCGATTTCTTGGCCGAAATGCTCCAATCTTTTCGCTTGGATCAATTTCAATCCAACAGCATCGGCCGCAACGGCATCGGTGCTGACGATTAGGCCATTGTAGCGCCATACGTACCTCTGATCGAAATGATGCGGGCCGCGACCGTGGAACTGAGGGGTGAGGGCGCATAAGATGTTCAATCGGATTTTGCCCTGAACCTGGGGCAATTTCAACAGCAATCCGAGATCGGCGCAACTATCAGGGTGATAGTCAGGCCAGCGTTCCCCAAAAGTGATCAGATTTTTAATGCAACCACCAATACCCGCCCAATAATGGGTTCGCAATGGCCGAGTGTTGATCAAGGCAGTCGCCCGCTGAAATACAGGATCGTTTCTCACCCCGCGATCATTAAATGCGATGTTCTCCGCTGCCACGCCCACATCCTGCAACCTTTGCTTGATGGCAGCTTCCAGTTCCGCCGGCGTGGGCAGAAAGCGCCACACATTGGTCTTTATGCCGACGACATCGCTCGGATCGATCAGTTTCTTCCAGCCGGCCAGTGGGTCGGTTTGCTGTGTTAATGCCATGACTGCATCATCCAGCATCTTGGCAATTATTTCTTTATTGACCTGGGAATTTTCATCAACAGCTAATTGGTGGCGCACTAGGACAACCCTGGCTTTTTTCGCCTGGTTCAATGGAATTCCCAGCGCTATTCCCATCGCCGCCGCGGCTGTCCCTCGCATGAAATCTCTGCGCGTCATTTTCTCGCTCATCTCGGTTCTCCTTCTGACCTTAATTTCAATGTACAATCCCACCGCACGTTGATCAGATTCGTCACACGACATAGAAATTGAATTGCGATTGTCTTTCTGGCGTCCGAGCACTTCCTTTCGTCTTGATCACGCCACTATTGCCCTCGTAAAGAGGTTATCACCCGCTCCAAGAGCTCATCAGCCCAGATCTGATCTGGCGCATCAAAAACGATCATCACATATCTGTCCCAGACCTTGGTCAATGTCCATTTGCCCTCTTCTGTCTGGGCGGCTGGATTGGAAATTGCTTCTGGGAGATATTCGGTCAAAAACGCGGTATGAGCTTTCTTCGCTTTTGAACGATCAGGGTAGCGGATGAGAAGCAGAAGGCTTCTGGTGGCATTGATCTGATAGGGAGCTAATATGGCATCGGTCTTCTGATCCAGTTTTAAAATATTTTCGGTGGAGAGAAAATATTGCCGATTGAGCACCTGATGGCTGTGAAAGAAGCGGATTCGATTCTTGATTAAGTTCTCTCTTGGCAAAAATTTTAACATTGGCGGTGGCTCGCCAATCTGGGGAATAGCATTTGCGACGCTCTGTGCAAGCGCCAGAACTGCCGGCCGAGCTTCCTGCTCATCGCCGATCGCCAAGATCGATACAAAATATTGGCCTTTCCAAAAGCGCAAAAGACCTCCGCCGTACTCTGAATCCTGCCCAATTCCGACATCCTCATCTTGACGCTCTGCTGAAAAGATGCCGAAAGCATCCTGGGCTGAACCCATGTTATATATTCCCAACTCGATGTCGGGAGCCCCGGATTTGCTAAATCGTCGCACTATCGCCTCCCGAAAATCATATGTTAAATACAACTCGGCACCGCCATCAATGTAATCATACAGCGTTTCTCGATCATACGCTTCATCTGGCTGCACCGCCTGCCAGCCGAGGATCTCCTTTGGGAGGGATTCGATCATATCCATTGGGATTCCTTTCGCTCCCGCCATCATAAAAGCGAAAAAAAGTATCGCTGAGTTTGTCATTTGCATTTCCTTTGGACCCGCTATCGAAAAAATGATCTCTTCTTACCCCCTCTTGTCAGTTTTACAAATCAAACAATCATAAAGCAGCGCGACTATCATTTGATCCGATACTCAATTGGGTAATTGTGCTGGATTAATTTGACCGAAATCTTTTGTTGCACTGATAAACCAATTTTGCTGAAAATTATAATCAAAAAAAATGTAAGAAGCAAGCTAAAATTTGTCCAAATCGATCGGCCAAGGCCTCTTAGTGATCGCAATCATGAGAAGCAACTTGAGTTTGTTTTGACAATTACAGCCCATAAATATCATTCCCAGTCGATCGATGTTCTTAATGCCTTGATGAAACTTTTGGTCCTTTTGGGATTTTAACAATTTCACATCAACCCAATTAGTTTATAATTCGTCCTCGCCGATCCTTTATATTGGCATCCTTCAGCGGGTCGGAGTGAGCGGTTTTCTAATCTGGCAGGGATCTATCTCATTTCAAATTAGATTCTAAACCGATAAGGGAACAGTTATGACTGATCTCGAAAAAATGATGCAATTCTGGAAAAAAAGGCATTTGGCGCTGTTTGGCTTTTCTCGAAATCCAGCCCGTGTGAGCCGTCAAGTCTATGACTTGCTGATCAGTAACGGATACCATATCTATCCCATCAATCCGAATGCTAATCAGATCGACTCCATCAAATGCTATCGCTCGTTGGATGAGATCCACCAAGAGTTGGAAGGAGCGATCATTATCACTAATCCCACTATTTCCCTCGAAGTGGTCAAGCAATGCCATCAACGAGGCATAAAAGAATTCTGGTTTCAATTAAACACCATGGACGATGCGGTCAGAGAATATTTGAATAAAAATGGGCTCAGTTATTTTTACAACTGTATTCTGATGAATCCGCACCTGTTGAGGAGCGCCAGCTCCATTCAGCGCGCTACATAGTGTTTGATTCTTTCTCTCGGAAACGCTCAAGCTTTTATCAGTTGGAGGTGATGAAATTGACCCAGATCGATTAGCTGAAATTTGAGATGAGCACGAGTTTTAAGCAGAGTTATTACGGCGCTTTGATCTTCCTCGGAAGTCTTGCTGAGCGTTCTGCTGAATGTTGATCGTGACATTTAGTTAATGATGCTACGGGTCGCCTTAAATATCGGTCATAATTTTTCTTTTGCAATGCATTTCAATTTGAGCAGGCATACCGAGCAGTGATTGGTCTAATGTACTGGCGAGGTTGATAATGGAGCAAAAATTAACATTAAAGATTTGTATCGTTGGCGCGGGACAGGTAGGATCAACTTTTGCGTACGCGCTTTTAATCAGGGGATTGGCATCGGAGATCGTATTAATTGATATCAATCGGGATCTGGCTGAAGGACAGGCACAGGATTTAAGTCATGGTCTCCCGTATGTTCATCCGACTCGGATTTATGCTGGCACTTATGCAGATTGCGCTGATGCCGATATTGTAGTTATCACCGCAGGTGCGGCTCAGAAACCAGGCGAATCCCGACTGGATTTGACCCACCGGAACGTTGAAATTTTTCGAGGCATGATCCCTGAAATCGCACAATACAACCGCCACGCCATTTTTATCATTGTCTCTAATCCAGTCGATGTGCTCACCTACGCGACGATCAAATTTTCTGGCTTTGCGCCCAACCGTGTTATCGGAACGGGAACCACATTAGACAGCGCGCGATTTCGATTTCTATTGAGCCAGCACTGCGGTGTGGACCCGCGCAATGTTCATGCTTATATCATTGGGGAGCATGGCGATAGCGAGGTACCAGTCTGGAGCCTCGTACACATCAGCGGCGTTCAACTGGATCAGTTCTGCAAGAAATGTACGCGCGGTTGTTCGATGGAGATGAAACAGCGGATTTTTGAGGAAGTTCGAACGGCTGCCTATCACCTGATCGAGAAAAAAGGAGCTACCTACCACGCCATTGGGCTGGCGACGCTAACCATGGTCGAAAGCATCGTAAGAGATCAAAAAAGTATCCTGACCATCTCAAGTTATTTGGAGAATTATCTTGGCCTCTCCGACGTTTGCCTCAGTGTGCCAACAATCGTCAGCCGCCAGGGTGTTGTGTCTCAGATCGAATTGCCATTGTCCAGCGAAGAGCTGGATGGATTGCATCGCTCTGCTCAAGTGATCAATTCAGTATTGCGGCAAGTCGCGTTAAAATCAGGGTGAGGGAACAATGAAGATCTGAGGAACGAATTCGATATCCAAATTATCGATTAAAATTTATAACCAAGGTTGAAATAGACCAGCAATCGATGCCAGCTTCCGCCCATCACCGTCAATTCGATTGGTCCGATGGGAGTAATCGCTCCAATGCTGGTTCCAAATCCAGCAATAGCGGAACGGTTAATAAGTAGATTGTTCCATCGGTCTGAGGTATTCCCAAGACTTGCTCGAAGCTGGAGAAATCGTTTTGGCATGAATTCGAATTGAACACCAGCCTGGATAGCTTGCAGATAATCCCCACTGCGTTCTTGATATTTGAGTCCATCGAAGGAATCGGCGCCGCCGAGATAGAATTTGTAGTTCAATGGGATATTTTCTCCAAACACTGCTCCGAGTTGGCATCTCAATAGCAGCGAAGCGCGACGGTGAACAGGATGAACTAATTTATAATCAAAGTGCAAACGGTTCATGTCGACATTGCTACCGGCCCTTCGATCGGCCAGCAACCCTGTAAGTTTGAGCGATTGACCGCGCGTTGGAAACACCGCATGGTTGAATGTGTCCATCCAGATGAGGCTATATAGCGAAAGCAGGCGAAAATCTCTTGAGTCGAGACCCTCGCTGCCGATTCGCGGTGTCAAATGAATATACTCTCCTCTCATCCCGAACCCTACGATTGCAATAGTTGAAAATATGCTTCCCAAGACCAATTCGCCTTTAACGGTCGTCGCCCGAATGTTTGACGTCCGCTGCTTTTGTTCATAGATGTCAAAATCCTCAATGGAATGGTTGGCGTTCGCATGAAGGCCGAAGCGTTGTCGTAGCCCAGTGTGGATAAAATATTGGATGTCGATCATGGATTGATCGCCTAACTTGAGGTCAAGGATCAGATTTGATCCATGCTCAGCCAGGTTGCGGAAAGTGGTGTTTAATATCAAAGCGGCCTTGAAATAGCTATCGTATCTCAGTCCGAATCGAAATAGATGCGTGCTTTTTTCGGTCACCCGGATCACCAAATCGTTCCCCTGGTCGCTGGGGATCAGTTTATATGTGACCCGCTCAAAAAAACGGGAGCTATACAAGCGGTCGATCGCTTCATCCAGCCCTTGGGCTGTAATCCAGCCGGGGGGTTGGAAGTTCAGTTCGGCTAAAACCAATCGCCGCGAGACATCTTTCAGGCCAGTGATCTTTAAGGTTTTGATGTAAATCGAATCCACCTGAGGGGGCAGAAACGTAATCGGTGGGTTTGGGGGGATATTCAGTGAGTCCATCAATGCCCGAATTATAGGGAGCATTGCTTCGGCAGCCACTTCTCCTCGGCGAATGATCTCTTCCGCTTTATTGAAGCTGAACATCGAGAGTTCTGAAATATCTGGCTGGATAAGAATGTGACATAGTGCCCGCTGTCGCTCCCGAGATTGTGCCTCGACGAAACTCAATGACTGGGTGATAATATCCAAAAACGATTTGATCTGATCTTCCGGGATCAAAGTAAAACTGACATCAACGCCTATAATGATGTCCGCCCCCAATCGTTTTACGTCCTCGGCTGGCAAGTTTCGCACTAATCCACCGTCTACCAAGAGGCGATCATGCAATTTCACAGGTGTGAAAACAGTAGGGATCGCCATACTCGCACGAATGGCATCTGGCAAAAAGCCGCTATCGATCGGAACCGCTTCGCCCGTTGCAATATCAGTAGCAACACAGATGAAAGGGATGGGCAATTGTCTGAAATCATTGATATGATGAGCCGACCAAGTAAGCCGAGCAAAATATTTGGAGATCTTTTGCCCAGCAATCAATCCCGATGGCAATTGGAGCCCGCGGTTGCTGATCGGAAACGATCCAATATAGCGACCATCCCAGATCTTCTCCTCCATCGCTACATAGCGTCTGGAGACTTCATCGGTTAACAGGTCTTCCCAATTGGTGCTGAGCGCGATCCGCTTCAGTTCATCAGCGCGATAGCCGATGGCATAAAGCGCCCCGACAACGCTGCCCATGCTGGTGCCAGCAATGTAATCGATCGGAAAACCAGCTTGCTCTAATACCTTCAAGACGCCGATATGCGCTAGACCTTTAGCGCCCCCTCCGCTCAGCGCTAGTCCAATTTTGGGACGATCTTTCGGTTCCTGACCATGGCTCATTCCGATCGTCCCTCCCATCAGCAAGGTTGTAAATATCGCAACCCAAACTGCGTGCCTCGCCATCGCCTGCTCCCCTTGTGATTGCCATGTCCGAAAGCTATTCAGCTACCTCAAAAATTGATGCTGCCTCAAATTCTCTTCCAAATTGATCCACGGTTTTGACAACAATTTTATGAACGCCGCGACTTAGATCCGGTGGCAATGGCGCGGTCCATATATGAGTCGAGATCTCTGGCGCAACCCATGTCGGCAAGTCAGCTTTAACCTGATGATAGATGCGCTCGTAATAAGGATCTTTTATGGCCGTTTGCTCCATCTTCTGAAATATCCCACCGTCCAATTGCCATTCGACAGTTGATTTTTCACTGCCATCAAATACATTGACCACCACTTTCCGCTGCTGGAGCTCTTGTACGCCGATTTTTCCAACGGGATCGGAAATTCGCAATTGAAAATCGATGCCAAATTTGGCTGCCTTGAAAGTCTCGTAATAACGATTTCCTTCGAAACAGATGATGTGATAGCCATTGGGCGTCCCATCCCGTTGATCTGCAATGGGAATACCTCGCTCATCCTTAGGGCCGGTCCACCATGTGCCAGATACAGCGGCGCAAATCACCTGATGCATTGGTTGCTTTCCCTGCCAACCCAATCGTTCGCCGATGAAATTGTGTTCCAAATTGTGCATGTGTCCAGCCAACGCCAGCACCCGATCTCGATCCTTTAACAATTCAAATAGCGCAGTGCGATCCACTACATTGATCGAAGCATCATCTCCATAGGAAGTATAGATCGGAATGTGCATGTTCAACACGATGAGATGATCCTTCGGCACGAATTTAAGGTCATTGCTCAGCCATCGAAGCTGCCGGTCCCCAATTTTGCCCTGGTAGCGCGAGCGACCTTCCGCATCTTTCCCTAAATATTCC
This sequence comes from candidate division KSB1 bacterium, assembly GCA_034506395.1. NCBI lineage: Bacteria > Pseudomonadati > Candidatus Zhuqueibacterota bacterium. Next base: position 143,284 of record JAPDPQ010000006.1, read on the forward strand.
ACGACGTCCAGAACAATGAAATGGACCTTTCCAACATCAAATGAATAATAGGAGGGGCCGAAATGCCGCTTGAATGTCTCTAACGAATAACGATCATCTGCGGCATCATAGTTCATGTCGTGGTTGCCAGGCACATTGTAGAACGGAATTCCAATCTGAGCGACAATTTGATTGTAGCGATCATAAAGAGAGAGATCGTCAAATGTGATATCGCCGAGCGTGATACCGAATAGAGCATTCGTCCCAATTAGCTCAGCGACCACATCATCTCGGATATAATCAATTTCTTGATGATTGCGCGGTTGCGGATCAGAGAATACGATCACTTCAAAGCGATCCGGTTCATCTGTCTTGAACAGCGGGAAATCGAGCGACGCAGGAAGCTTACCCGTTGGAGCTAAACCTTTGTGCTTGAAATTAGCATCGGGTGAGCCCTTGGGTTGGTGGATATAATAAAATTGGGGCAGTTGCTTTTCATTGGTAGGAATTGTATATCCAATCGGTTTAATGATGAAAATAATTGTCTCATCATCTATCGGAAGTCTATAGCGGCCTTGGGCATCGGTTACTACCACATCCTGCTGATTGGATACCCTCACCCCTGGAAGGCCTCTTTCTCCCTTATCATATTTGAGATTTTTGTTTGCATCTTCGAACACGGTTCCAGAAATTTCTTTCCCCCTCAAATTGAGGTTTGGGAGTATCGAAACGCTCAGAATCGTCGCGGCGATCAGCAATAATTTTATTCTCAAGCTCATTTTCCCCTCCGAGTTATACATTTAAAAATTGAATTTGGCTTCGGATATTGAATTCAAGCCAATTCGTTTTGTTCCCAATACTGCCGAAAATTAACCTAAAAAAACTGTTGACATTGAGCAAAAAAATTTGTATATTGGCGGCGATTTTTTTGGACATAGTTATTCGAATGAGAGGCGGTTTTTATTTTTAACCCATCTTTATTGGCAGTTTGCCAAAAAATTCCGGCGTAGCTCAATCGGCAGAGCGGGTGGCTGTTAACCACTAGGCTGTAGGTTCGAGTCCTACCGCCGGAGCCAGGCAAAAGCAAATTAACAAATCAGGGTTCCTATTGGATCTGCAAAATGTATACATGGGCAGAAGTAAAAAGGAACCCTTTTTTTATGCCGTTCGTTTCATTAGCAGCTTTCACTCCGATAATCAGACAATATTTCTTCTTCAATTTACAAGGAGGACACCATCATGAAAACCTACTACCGATTGATCATCCTCTGCACTGTTTTGTTGTTGGCCGTTGTTGCGTCCACCGGCCAGGTGCTACAAACCAAGAATCTGCCACCCGAACGCGGCTATGAAACTGTAATCATCAAAGGCAGTTTCTTCCCAATTTTTAATAATACCCAAATCAACCAACTTTACCTCTATGCCTATTCACAGAATGAATCCGCATGGAAGCCGATCCCCTTTCAGATCGATGAGCTCGATCCAACGATCGCAGATGTTCCAGATCAATTGTTTGACGATAATGATGAACTGCTTTTTTTAGCCCAGGATCTGGGCGATAAAGTCAGCCCGGGCAATTGGATCGACGATGCGGACTCGAAATCCTATAAAAGGTATGAGATCGAAGTCGTTGACAGTCGGGATAAAACCAAGCGCGGCTGGTGCTATCTTTATCGATCTGCAACTTTGACCGAGCAAAACAAAAGCCCAATTAGATATCTGAATTACGATGCTGATGTGGATAGCGTCATCGGCAAGTACTATGTGATGGGCAATCGGCGCAATTGGTTTCCGCAAACAATACTGATCACCAGCGATGGAAAAGGAGATGGTAAGGATTTTTATGATCGAACCAAGCTGCGAATCCGTGCGATCCCGTTTCCAGGAGCAGACTTGTTCTTTGATGAAACAAAGGTTTTGATCAAATCAGCAGCTTATATCAAAGCCGGTCCCATTAGAATTCAACGTCGTGACTCCCTTAAATTCGATATCCCAAATTTTGAATACTCCGCAACATTCACTAGAAAATACTTCCCCTACTTTAGCAACTTTAGTGGCAAGGTCGAGTTGCAGGCGCAATGGCTGTTCAAAGCTTTGCGCATGTCTTATGATTTGGATCCTCGCATCAGCGGAGCAAAATTTTATAGCGGGGATAGCAGCGGGATAAAGAATCAAGACATTGTTGTAGATGGGACGAGCGATGCAAGCAAGATGAATCTCTTGCTCAAGGGAAACTCGCCAAATTGGACCATGGTAACTGGCAATTTCGGCACGCTATTGACCATCAATTCCGTCATTTTTGAGAGAGATCCGAGCGTGGCTGATCCATATTCCCAATCACTGTATTATTGGGATGACAAATCCAATAATCCTTTGCCAATGAGCCGCGACTATGATACCGGAGACAGCCTTTCTTATGGTGATCATGGTATGTTTTTCGAGAGTTACAATTTAGCTGGTGTCATCACATACAATAGCGCGACTTATTTTTTGCCAGCGAATCAAGCAACAGTTGTGGCTGAGAACATGTTCTATAATTTTAACTCACCGGTGATCCTTTATACCGAGGCCCAGCAATATGCAGCAAAAGTACTAGATCGAGATGAGGATTTTCTCCCGATTCATTTCAAGTTATTGCCGAATTATCCGAACCCGTTTAACGTAGAGACCACAATCGCATTCGAGCTGGACCGAGCGGATTGGGTAAAAGTCGAAATCTACGATGTCCATGGCAGAAAGTTGATCACGCTGACAAATGAATCCTATCAGCCTGGGGTCCATCGTTTGACCTGGAACGGTCGCGATGAGATGGATCAACCAGTCAGCTCGGGTATTTTTATATGTAAGGCAAAAAGCAGCCGAAATACTGCTTCTCAAAAAATTGCTTTGATCAAGTGATATGACAAACTGGAGCCGATCCCTTATGTGGAAACGTTCAGCCCAATTATGCACGATCCTGGTGCTAACGATCGTTTTTCTTAGATGCCAGAAGGACCATGGCTTAGAACCGGGGCCATGGATCCAGGGGAAGATCATCATTCAATCCATCGATAAAGTGGAAGAAGCCAAAAGCGGTGATATGGTAGTAGTGGTTGCTCCAGATTTCCCGCCTCAGAAATGGACCGATATCATCAAAACGCCACCGCTGTATTTCAGAAGGGACGTGGCAACGGATACGATCGAGTACATGATGCCATTGGCTTATAACACTTATGATGTTGTGGCCGTGCTTTGGAAGCCAAAGGGTGAAGAGTGGTCCTTTGAAACGATCTCCAATATTCTGGGTGTTTACACAGAGCCGAACCTGTTCAAGCCTAAATCCGTTACCATTCCCCGCGGCAGTCAATTTGTTCCCAATATCGATATCTATGCTGATTTCGGCTTTGTCCGATCTGGCGCGTTCATCAAGGGCAAGATCTCCTATATTGGGGAATTCAATCCCAATACTGCCATGATGATTTTGGCGTCCTTCCCCAATCGTCCGAGCAAGGTGTCCGATTATCTGTTCGCATTGGGCTGGGATTTGACCCTTCCAACTCGGGTAACGCCTCAAAATAACCCTTATAAGCCATATTATGAATTTAATCTGGATGTATCACCGGGCAACCATAAATATATCGCCCTGTTCTGGAAGGGTGAAAAGGGCGATCCTTATGATTTCCGCAAGATTGCGGACCTGGAAATTCCCAATATTGATCCTGTCATTCAGATTGGTACGCTGCGATACGAGGGGAAACGGATCAACAAAGGTCAGACCTTCGAATATTGGATCGACAAAGCCACTGGGGACACAACCTGGATTCATCTTGTAGCCGATTTTTCAAAGACCTATCCATGAGCTACCACGATCATAAACTTGGCTTTCCAGAGGATAACGCTCGATCGCGATGAATCATTCTTTTATCAAAGGAATCGGAGATCAGAGCTCGAATCCTAAACGCCATAAAGAGAGTGTTCGAGAATATTAACATTGGAAATTGTGCGATATGAAGACCTTGTTACTCGCTGTTACGCTATCACTATTTTCCCTTAGCTTGGCATATTCTCAAGATATTTTTGCTACCATCACGGGCAAAGTGATCGATAAAGAGACGCGTCAGCCGCTGGCGGGAGTGAATGTGATGGTGGTGGGAACCTATCTGGGCACCAGCACCAATCCAGATGGAAGCTTTGTGCTGAAGAAGATCCCCCTCACCAGTTGCACGCTTCGATTTTCAATGATCGGCTATAAGATTTTTCAGTCTTCCGAGATTGTGCTCGAGCTCGGAACCACGGTCAAAGTCCCTACAGTGGAGTTAGAGCCGACCGTTTTGGGGCTGAATCCAATAGTAGTTACTGCCAGCAAGCAACAACAAGATTTATCTGTTGTGCCTCACAGCGTTTCCGTCGTTCCAAAGATCGAATTAGTCGATCGAGTCCCGCTGCGGCTGGACAACGCGCTCGAGAGCGTACCTGGGGTGCATTTCATCGAAAATCATATCAACATTCGGGGATCATCTGGTTATACCCGAGGCGTTGGATCGCGCGTGCTCCTGGTGATCGATGAAGTCCCCATGATGCACAGCGATAATAATGAAATCAACTGGAATATCTTGCCCATATTAGATGCAGAACAGATCGAGGTCATCAAAGGGGCTGGATCGGCGCTGTATGGTTCCAACGCGCTGGGCGGAGTGGTAAATGTGATCACAAAGTCCCCAACCCGCGAGGGCCGATTGAAACTGCGAACTGTAAATGGCTATTACACGGATCCGCCATACCCGCAATGGAAATGGACCGATCGGACGCTGAATTTTTCGCGGAACGACCTAAGCTATAGCAAAAGTTTCGGTGACCTTGGGTTTCATCTCGGGCTTGGTTATCATCGATCGACTGGCTATCGCACGGACGGTGATTTCTACCGCGTCAATGCCAGTGCAAAAATCATTTACCAATTCCCCGATGCCTCAAAGCTGACCTGTTATGGCGGCTATAGCTATGAAAATCGCAGCGAATTCATCGAATGGCAAGATCAGCATAATTCGCTCATCTCCTCCCCGTTCTATAATGGTGCCAAAGTGCGCATGAACTTCTACGACACTTACGCCCTCTATCAAAAGCAGTTTGGCTCCAAATTCGGAATGAAATTTCGGGCCTCTTTCTTAAGTTCACTAATGGGCGATCAGTACAATCGAGGCACAGACTATTTCCCAGCCGAAGGGATTGGCGCTGAACTGAAAATGGATTGGTTGCCCCACCGAAGCCATAGCCTCACGTTTGGGGCAGAGTACAAACTGGATGGGGGACATACCAAGTTTATCGGCAATCATCGCGGTTTTTCAATTGCTCCTTTTATTCAGGATCAGTGGCAAATTCATAGGACTATCACCGCCACATTGGGGTTGCGGTACGACGACTATCGGGTTATCAACTCCAGCTATCGGGAGAGCCATTTGAACCCGAAATTCGGCATGAATTATAATCCGTTCGAAGGAACTAAAATTCGCTTGTCACTGGGTAGCGGATTTCGAGCCGCATCTATCACCGAAAGGTTCATCAATTTCAAATACAAGCTGTTCACCGCCGTCCCGAATGAGAAACTCAAGGCTGAGACAGTATGGTCATCGGAATTGGGGGTCCATCAGGAGATCACCAATAATTGGTGGTTCGACGCCGCCGTGTTCAATAACAACTACTACAATTATATCGAGCCGGTGGAAGAAATCTTGGACGATTTCAGCTTGCAGGTTCAATTCCAAAATGTCGTTCGGGCGAGAATCCGAGGTTTTGAAATTTCCACCAAGGGAAATTGGCTTCATAATCACCTGGGTTTTCAGGCAAATTTCACCTATATGGATGCTCAGGATTTGAGGACCCACAAACCACTGACCTATCGACCCAAAGTACTGGCTTTCGCTGTCCCATCGATCAAGATCGATCCCTTTGAATTTCAGGCAGAATATCGATACGCCAGCAGGATCGATACAGTCATGCTTTATAGTTATGACCAGCGCGTGGCTCAGAAGGTCTGGACGTTTCGTGCCTACCTTCGGCTGAATCCTTTTACTGCCATTCTCGCCATTAATAATGCAACAAATTATGCTTATGTTCAACTCGAGCGCAATCTGCGAGAGCCCAGAAATATCTCTTTGACCTTTATGTATGAGCTGTGAGCTCAGAGATAAGAGCATGTTAGATCATCAGCCGTGCGGCAGACTTTTGAGATTCGACCAACAAATGAATTCTTAGTGGGATTTATTTCAAGTGGTGCAAAAGAGAGGAAGGGCACAAAAACGAAATTTGGTCTTCGAAGATCAATTTAGATTCATTCCATAAACTGGCTGAACTCTATTTGGCATAGGATCAAGCAATAGTGATCTCTGAGCTGTCGTTACTACAAAGCAATACAAAGCCCCGTTTGATCGAGGGAGACATTTAGTATAAAAATTGAAATCCAGTTCTCAGTGAAATTTACATCACTTTGCTCAAAATTTGCCGTCCTCACGATCTGTGTTGGGAGGGGACTTTTTCTGCTCTCGCTGATCCCTTCATGAATATTCACACCCTAAAGCTGCCATAGAACGCCCAAAGACATCGCGATATCATCGAAGCCATTCTTTGTGCGATAATTTTTTTGCCAAAAGCCATATTGGGATTCAAAGATAATTTTTCCGTTTTCGACTTGTTGGCTCAAATGATCTTGAGTTAATTTCATTTCGCTCCAACCAAGTTTAGACAGCTCGAGCATGGCCGCCATCCGTGAAGTTACTTTGATTTCGAAACCGAAAACAAAAAATTGTGCCGCCCCAGAAAGGGTCAGCTCAGGACTTCGATATTTCTCCTGTCGCAATAAAACCATCGTCTTGGCATCCAATTCTTGGATCATTCCTTTGGCCTGATAATTATATACATAATATCCCAGGCCAAATCCAAAATGCAGAAATGAGTTGGCACGAACATCAATCGGCGTCTGGAAAATTAGAGTGATTTCATTAGGAAAGCCCGCTACTGAAAATTGGGTTTCTGATTCATAATGCTTCTGATTCAAATGGACTTTGCTGTAATCTATCTGATCTTTGGTAATCTCCTGATTGAAGCCATAACCCGAGGTAAATCGAATGGCAAGATTTGGGGTGAAAAAATAATAGAAATTGGCTTTAATATCCAACGGCAATAAATCGGGTGAGCTTGCTATCACCTGCTGATCGAAATTGGTCAAACTGAGGGTTACTTTTTGAAATAAACCACTGCCGATCTGGAAGCCGAAATTCTTTCGAGATAGCTCGATCTTCTTTTCTGATTGATCCTGGGCCAAAAGCGGAATCGAGATGATAGCCAGCAAAAGCAAGTGAACAACGCTTGCCAGTCTTCGCATGAAATCCTCCATGCAATTGTTTCAATCCGTTCAATGAGAAAAATTATCGAAAAAATATAATGATAAAAATTGAAAAAAACAAGGAAGATTTCGGTGTTTTCAATTGCACCTGAACGAAGACCTTTAAATTTGAATTAAAAAGATCATTCCAAACGAAGTGCGGAATCTGGTTACGTTTCAGCTTGTTTGAGCCCGGATTTTTTCCTGCAATGGAAATGGCAAAAAGATGATTTTTCGTTCAAATATTAAATAGAAATCGACCAAGCTTGGACATCAAACACCGAAAAGGATGATTAAGGGAGGCATCAAATTTCATATCCCCAAGCATCGAAACAGAATCGCCAGTCATGGATGATTTTTTCGCGCAGATGGCTGTTGAGCGAAGGATGGACATTTTTCTTATACCCGCATATCGAATCGACGTAAGCTTGCAGCTTAGGTTTGAGCGCATCAAACCCTGGCAAATTAAGTCGCTGATAAATGGTGGCGATCGTTGCGACAATATTGGATTCAAACTCTTCAAAGCAAACTTCCGCATAATTGTTCTGTGGGATGAGGTGGAGCTGATCGAAGAATGCCTGATACATCATTTTGTAGCGCCTTATTATCCCGTCATTGATGCTATTCAGGTTTGGCCGTTGCAGATAAGACCCGGGCACAGCAGTATCGTAGAGCTTGCGAGTGGACAAAAAGACTGTATAAGGATTGCGGTGAATATGAATAAATTTCGCATCGGGGAAGAGTTCCAAAAGCAGCTTAATGCGCCCGGTATGGGATGGGGACTTGAAAATGATCGGCCGATGATATTTTATTGTGAGCTTTTTACATAAAAAAAGCAACGAGGATTTCCATTTTTTGATTGTATCCTGGGATGAGTCCTGAAAAGTTAAGTCTCGATCATAGTATTGTTCGCGACGAGGAAAGGGCCATGCTAAAAGTGGCGAGCGCAAGCTGAGGATAGCCAGGGCAAATTCATCTTCGGCTGGACTATCAAATTTGACCTCCATATTGTCCATGGGACGCTTTATCGCTGGGACAGCCGCCATTTTAGGCGCAATAAGGGGTTCTAAGTACAAAAAGGCGTGCGGATTGTAGACCTCGAACAAATTAGGATAGCAAAATTGGGGGTCTTGACACATTAAATTATGAAGGAGCGTCGTTCCACTTCGCCAATGGCCCAAAATAAACAACGGTGGTGCATCCAGTTTAGCCTGTTGAAGCGCTGCACCAAATAGTGTGAGTTCTCTGCGACGATGAAGCGAATTGAACAAGCTTCTGACCGTGAGCATTGCAGCTTTGTGCAAATAGGGCAAGTCGATCCGAAAGTTGTTCTCTTTCAATAACCTTAACCAATCTCCCGCTGTAATCCCAATGATGCTTTCCATAAAATCTCCATTTTTTTATAGAAATAGTTCAGTCATTGGCAGGGCGAAGCTGAAATAGCTCTGCTTTTTTGCGCTTTGGCACTGGACCAGATATCACAATACTAAGTAGAGGCCGCGCCTTCAAATTTTATTGATGAAACCAAGGGGGGGTAAGAAGTTTTCTCGGTCTCTTCTCGTTGGCATCAAATTCGGCTAAATCGCATATCCCCAGGTTTCGAAACTGGTTCGCCAGGCATTAGCAATCTGACTTCTAATCGATTCTGGCAAATCAGGATGCTTGTTCTTTTGATAATCGGCAATCGATTTCAAATATTGTTCTAAAAGCGGTTTTATATTCAAAAAGCCGGGGATGTTCAATTGGGAATAAATCCTCTCAATGGTTCCGATTTTATCAGCCTCTAGCGTTTCAAATTGGACTTCCATGAAATTATTTGGCGGGATGAGCTCACGTTGCTCGAAATAAGCGTGGTACATTTGCTGATACCGCCTGAGAATGCCGGGGATCAAATTAGAATTGTTAGAACGTTGCAGCATGGCATTGGCTAACGCTTTCTGATAAAGTCGCTGAGTGGATTGAAACACCACATAAGGATTGCGGTGAATATGGATAAATTTTGCATCGGGAAACATTTCTAATAATATTTTTATCCGTCCAGTATTGGGAGGAGATTTCAGGAGCAATTGCCGGCCGTAGCGATAGCTGAGCTTTCGCATGAATAGCATGAACGCGGACTTCCACTCATCGATTTCTGATTGATCCACTTGATCAAAATTTAGGTAGCGATCATAAAATAGCTCTCGACGGGGAAAAACCCATGCTAATAGCGGAGATTTCAGGGTCAATACCGCTAAAGCGAACTCTTCCTCTCCAGGACTGAACGGTGTCACTTTCACATCGTCCATGGGACGCGCATGTGAATCGGAATTGGCATAGAGTTTCCTGATTTTAGGTTCGATTGATAAAAATGTATAAGGGTAATTGCATTGAAACACCGCGGGAAAACTAAATTGATGATCGAGCAACATCAAATTTTGCAATAGGGTTGTGCCACTGCGCCAATGGCCTAAAATAAATATGGGGGGATGCTCAATATTCACCTTTGCGATCTCATTCTCATATACGCGTTGCTCCTCTTTGAAGCGTTTTGAGTTTCGAAGGCTTTTATAAGTGATGACAATCGCCTTGAGCCAATACAATGGAACTGGGTCAATCGCAAATTTATTTTGGACGAGCAACTTCCACCAATTTTTAGCGGTAATCCCAATCAAGCTATCCATAGTTTGCTCACAATCATTTTTAATAATAAATCAAATCCGAATTCTTATTGGTCAACGAAGATAACCAGGGGGCATCATAATCGTTTTTATGTATTGCCCATAATAATGAGGTCTGCCCTTGGTTTGAAGCTTATCCACGCTGTGCTCGAAAGGATGAGTCGAATACCCGCTTCTTGCCTTTAATAAGTTGGTAAGCGCTAAAATCAGACTGCCATTTCCCAGAGATGCATAAACCCCCAAATAAGCATGTTTCAAAACTCTGATGAATACTGAAATTTCAATTGGCAATTGCGTCCTTCGACGGCAACAGCTCCAGCGTAACTGGGGAAGCTGGCAATATCAAATAGGGTCCAGCGATTCACGTCATAATGATCGTATCGGGTTTTCAGCAGCTTTGCTGGATGCCCAGGAATCAAGGAAACATCGAATTGGTCTAGGGGAATGGAAAGCCCTTGGCCCTTGGCTTTGATGAACGCCTCCTTTCGGGTCCAGCATAAAAAGAATGCATTTTTTTGCTCGGCGATGGGCAGACTGCGCAGAATCTTCACCTCGTCTGGAGAGAAAAATTGATCGGCGATGTCCAATGCCGAGAAATCTGGTCGAATATATTCGATATCGATCCCTACTTCGCGCTGGAAGGCCACAGCATAAACACAGATGCCACCCGAGTGCGAGAGATTGAAATGCAATTCTCTGCCACCCAACTCCGGGGGCAGTAATGGCTTGCCGTATTTATTGTAATCAAACCGAATTTCATACGGTTTTCTCTGAGTGTAATAGCTCAGGATTTTGCGAAGCACGCCTCGGGCAACGATAAAATGGTTTTTGTCCCGATCGAAATGGTATCGGGCCGCTCGCTGCAATTCATCCCGCGACAAATAAAGTTCCCAAATTTTCTGTTGCGCTGGGGGGACTTCCAATCGCGCACTCCAAATATGAACTTCATCTGGATGAATGGCCAGCGGTTCCGCGACAGTTTTTAAACCACGGCTTTCATTCATGGCTTGAGTTCAAATCAATTTCATCAATATTTTTTTCAAATGCTCGGTCAGGGTTTGAAGCACCTGGCTTTGAGCGGATTGCAAGAAAAAGTGTCCCCCTTCGAAAATGTGCAAAGAAAACCCAGCGGATGTTTGGTGTTGCCAGGCTTGTAAACTTGAAATCGATACATCATGATCTTCGTTCCCCCCAAATGCAATAATTGGAATAGCCAGAGGGGGCTCAGTATCATAATGGTAGGTCTCATTAACCTGGAAATCGGCTCGCAACATTGGGATTAGCAGCGTCATCAGCTCGTCATTTTTGATTACAGCCTCAGGCGTACCGTTTAGTTGGCGCAGTTTAGTCTTGAACGCCTCGTCTGGAAGATTGTAAATCGGATCGTGGCTGCAACCAAGGTGGGGAGCTGTGTGACCAGAGGCGAACAGCGCCTGCGCGGCAGGCAACTTCAAGCGGCGAAACCACCGAGCCAGTTCAAAAGCGATCAGCGCACCCATGCTATGGCCGAAAAAGGCATACGGCTTGTCCAAATAAGGCATGAGCGCATCTCCTAAGGCTTCGACCAATGGCATCATCTCTCGGAACGCCGGCTGCTGTAAGCGAGCCCCTCTCCCGGGTAGTTCGATCGGACAAACCTCGATTGTTTGAGGCAACAGATCGGACCAATTGCGATAGACCATCGCGCTACCACCAGCGTATGGCAGGCAAAACAATCGCAACACCGCCCCAGGATTTGATTTTCGATATGCAAACCAATTTTGATTCAACTGCTATCTCTCACGGCTTCAGTTCGGATTGAAATATTCCTTTAATACAATTTAGACTTTGGTCAAGTGCTTTAATGAAATCCTGATTAGATATGTTCCATTTCAATCCAGGCATAAATGTAATCACAATTTTATCATCCCAGATTTGATAATGCAATCCCAATAACTTGACGTTTGGAAAGCGAATGCCGGGACGGCCGACCACTGGTACTTCGGGATAGATTTCAGGGTGAGAAATCAATACCTCTCTCCCCATCCGTTTTTGCACCTGTAAGAGGCGGAAAATCATTACTCGGAGAAAAAACATGAGGATCAGCCACAATCGGCGTCTTCCTTTTGCTGACATTAGCTGTAACCGCAGCGCATCAGGAATCGGCAAGCATTTTCGCGCCTGGCGCATTGCTTGGAGCTGCGATTGAATGGCGTCATGCAATAAGTTCAGCGCCTCCTTTTGATCGGCAGATGACCGCTCCATGTAGTCCACAAAGCGCGCCATAGCAGCCGTAGTGACATTGGGTGTTACCAGATCCATGCACCGATATCGGGACATGGTCATAAACTGCGTGATCCGAACGGTCCTCCCCACCAACTTTTTCAGAGCCATCAATAGCGCCACCACAAATAAAGGAATAGGTTGATAGCCAAGTTGTTCTAAAGTGCGTTTGCCGAAGCCATGGATTTCATAGGTCGCTTGCTGACCATCGAGAATTTGATTGAACTCCCGCTCCGCTTGGTTTAGCCATTGCGGTTCGAGGTCCCATCGCAACGAGACTGCAGCTGGTAAGGGATGGGCCATTTGGCTATTGGATTGTGTAATAGGACAATTACTGGCCCGACGTTGCAGCTCGGCTGCAGCGCGCATCATTGGATTTCCATCTAAGTAGGTACTAAAATTGCAGATCACCGCAGCCCTCGAATTACCGAAAACCACAATCTGCAAACTTGCATGGAACCAACGATTGGCATTGTTGCCCACATGAGCGATCCGGGCAGACTCGGCATCATCCCGTGGGCTGTGATCCAGATCCAGACATAGCGTGAAAAAGCTATGCCGCATGATCTCCAGTGATTCATGGTTAGTTGGTCGCTGCTGAAGCTGTTGAAAAATTCGAAGCTGAGTCCCATGAGAAGCCACGGTCAATATGCCCGGCGAGGAAATTGGATTCTTTGCTTGCTCTCCTTTGGCTCGTAAACAGAGTTCCTCCAGCGCCGAAACGAGCTGCTGAAATGTTAAAGGCTCGCTGGGGTCTCCGATATCAAACCGATAAAACCTCCCAGCAAGGATCACGATGATGTACGAACGCTGCTTGCTCTTAAAAATTCGAGCGCGCTTGCCCTCGACAATGAGACAAGTGGAGAACAAATTGGGATATTGTCCCATCTCCAAGATTTGATCTTTGAATCGATCCGGGGGAAGCTCCCCCGTCATTAGATCGCGATAAAGACTCCGAGCAGCAAAGATCAATGTAGCGGCCCGCTGGATGGGACTGATCGGTCTGGGATCATCCTTCAATGCTAAAGATGCCGAAATGACCGGACTAAACAATCCGCCGCCTCGAAGGTCAGCGTAGCGCAGCAGGGTTTCCAGTTGCTCTGGAAGTTCGCGCAAGAACTGCCTAAATCTAATGAGAGCCATGGAGTGTTTCATGACCCATTTTGCTATGGGTCCCGCCTCGGATCCCAGCTCATCCAGAAAAGCCTCAATATCGTCATCGCCAGGCAATGGCACAAGTGGTGGTTTTGGATATGCGGGCAATTGTTCATAAATCGCTCGCGTTCGTTCATTTGCTTCCATGGGTGTTTTTCCCATCACCGGTAATTGTTTTGCCCCAATTCGCTTCAATAATGATTTGTTTGATCCGCTCCAGACTGTCGGCAAGCACGGCGATCAACTCGGCGTTGGGAACCCGCCAGGTGAGCGATGGCATCATGGTGATTACGATTTTTTGATCATAGATCTGATAGTGCAGACCAAAATATTTAACGTAAGGCAATCGAATGCCCGGCCGACCGACCACTGGAATTTCTGGGTAGATCTCCGGGTGAGAGACCAAAATCTCTCGACCTTCTGATTTTAATCGTCCCAAACGTTTCAAAATAAAATTCATCAGGATCACGACAAAGATAACCAATCCACGCTTCAGCCCACGGCTTCTTCGAATATATAGCGCCAACAGATCATCGAGTGAATTATAGCGCCGTGCCAGCCGACACACTTGTGATTGAGAGTCAATCGCCTGTTGCAAAAACGCCATTGCTTGCTGCGGATCAAATTGGGGTTGCATTACGTAATCGACAAATCGTTCCACAAGTGGCGTTGTCACCACCGTGGTCACCAAATCCATGCAACGATATTTTGACATGGAAAGAAATTGGGTGATCTTGGCATGATGACCGATAAAATGCCGGGCAGTCAGTTGCAGCGCCAGGATAAAGGCTGGCACAGCCGATACATTGTATGTTTTGAAAAAATTCCGACCAATAGTATCGATCTCAAAGGTTGCCTGCTGCTGATCCATGATCGGTCGCAGATCTCGTTGCGCTTGCATCAGAGCCATTGGCGGCACCTGCCATTTTAACTCTCGAGCTGGTTTGATTTCTACGCTCTGGATGGACAAATGATTACTCACTGGCCAATTGCCCGCTCGGCGTTGGATCTCAGCTGCTGCCCGCATCATGGTATTCCCGTCCAGATAAGTGGTGAAATTGCAGATTGCACACGCGCGGGCATTGCCATAAACCACCAGTTGAAGACTGGAATGAAACCAGCGATTCTCATAGTTGGTGCAGTGCGTCAAATATGCAGCTTCGGCGTAAGACTCAGGTTTGCTGTCCAGTTCCAGACACAGCGTGACAAAACTGTGTTTGATTTTCTCCAGTGACTCTGCATTGACTTTAATTTTTTGCAGCCGATAAAACGTTCGAATTTGTCGAGAGTTCGATGTTGCCGTAAGCAGCGCAGGACTCGGCTGATCAATCGGAAGTCGCTTTTGCCTCGCTCGCTGCACGATGTCGGTCAGTGCCAAAACGAGCTGCCCTAATTCTGGCATTTGTTCTGAGTTGCCGATCTCTAATTCGTAGAAGCGGCGAGCGACTATCACGATAATGCGGCTGATATTAGTGCTCTTGAAAACCCGCGCAGCCTTGCCCTCAATCGTCAAACAGGTTGAAAATAAATTGGGATATTGTCCCATCTCCAAAACCTGTCCTTGAACCGTATCTGGCTGCAATTTGCCATTCACGAGGTCATGATATAGGCTGCGGGTGCCTAATAGCAGCGTTGCAGCTCGTTGTAACGGATCCGTGATGCGAGGATCATCGGTCATCGCCAAGGTGGCCGAGATCAGCGGCGTATACAAGCCTGGGAGCCGCAAATTTGTATGGCGATAGATATTTTCAAATTGCTGGGGTAACTGCTGGTAGAATCGACGAAATCCAGACACAGAAAGCGCAATATTGAGCACTTTCCGCGCCAAAGCATCGGTGTTTAATCCAGGCAGATGCAGCTCCTCTATTGGAGGAAGCGAAATGAGTGGTGGCTTTTGATAGCCTCCCACCTGCTCATAAACCTCTCGCGTCCGTTCTTGATCTTGACTTGTCGTTCCCATTGATCCCCTTATTCTTGTATCATTTTTTAACCATTAAAACATCTCCCTTAGCCCAATTGAGCAAGGCGAAAGTTCAACAGCCCCAACTCCCAAATTCTTTTCCTCAGGTTCTGCCGCAGATGACAAGACTCCATCCTTCGCCCATCTTGCCATCCACGGGGAACTGACTTTCGAGCTTAATAAGCACTATCCTCCATCCTATAGACAGCAATCATTAACATTGATGCAGCTACAACCGCGTTTATTGCGGCAGGCTCAATTCTGCTGCGCCTTGGTTTTCTGAGCCATTTCTTCCATTTTTTTTCTCAGGCTCAGCGGCCGCATATCGGTCCATACTTCTTTGATGTACTCCAGACACTCGGCTTTTTTGCCGACTTTTCCAACATCCCGCCAGCCCAATGGATTCTCGCGGTCTGCTGGCCAAATCGAATATTGTTCTTCATGATTTACAACCACCTTGTAGATCGTGGTATCTTCTTTGTCTTCCCAACCCATAGTTACTCCTTTCGTTCAAATTAAATGATCTCGTTCAATTAGTATTGAGTTCATCATCAACAGATTCATTCATTTTCATTGTTATGAACGGTTCGGTTCAACAGTTGATTTGCAAGCGCTCGGCACCTCGAATTTCAGAACATCGCGGCAGAACGCTTCCCATTCTGGAGTAATCTCATCAAAAATGATGTTTTGATCATCGCAAATGCCATCAGTGACCACCAGATTATCGTGAAGATAAAGATAATCTTTATCAGTTAATTGACGAGGCACTTGCTCAACCTTGCCATTTTCAGTTTTTGCCTCTTTTCTCGCGTTCTCGCTTTTCTCCTTCCATTTTGGATACTGACGAAATTTAGCGAGACAATAGGCCTTGCAATAATAAGACATCAGCGATGCTCCTATTCATATTATTTTATTTCGATTCTGATCTACTCTTCTCAAAGCAATTATCAGTTTGCCACCTTGATCAAATCGATTGGTTAAAACAACTTCGGAAATTGCCTTTCACCATCGCGGGTGCTGGTTCAAAATTAATTAATCCGATGAACAAGCTCCTCACATCACTATTCACATCCTCCTCGATCATCGTTCTTAAGCCAGATCGGCTGTGGCGATGTTTTTCTGAGTGTTCAAAATAGGTTTGATTTCCTGTTCGTGAGCGAGAAAGTCCCTAAATTGTTTGTTTAGAGCGACAAGCATAGTTAAACTTGCCATGATGGCGCCACACGAGGCATAAATAAGGGGTATATTCTTATTCAACAGATCACCGATATAACCACCGAGGCCCATACCGATGGGCATAAGGCTCCCCATTAACGTGGTGAGCAGCGCCATCACGCGGCCCCGGATTTCAGTTGGTGTGGTGAGCTGCAGCACCACAGAGATGTTGACCGCAACGTAGCCGCCCATAAATCCACCGAAAAATGCTAAACCCAGCGCTATTGTTGGGACTCTCACCAGGCCGAGAAGGCCATATCCCAATGACATGAGAATAATGAATAGGATCATCATATTTCCCTTGGCCTTTGGCTGAATTTTAATCAGCCCCGCGAAAGCAAATCCAAAAAGAGCACCAATGCCAGTCATTCCTAAAAAGAATCCATACCACTGCGCCCCTATCTTCAGATAATCCTCCACGTAAAACGGCAGTAAGGGCAGGATTGGCGTGGTAAATAAATTGGTGATGGCTGATATATAAATCATTGTCCGTAACCCGCGGTTATGCCAGACAAATTTTAGCCCCTCAATCAAATCATTTTTAAATTCGACCAGATTCTCTTTTAAATTGCTCTTTCGTGATGGAAGAGCCTGGGGGATGTGGATGAACATTTTGCTAATCCCCCCATAGGCATAGCCAAGGCCATTGATCAAACAGACAGCCGGAGCGCCAGTTATCGCGTACATCATCGAACCCAAAGCTTGACCCATAAAAGCGGTCACTTGCATCGAAATTTGTCCCATCGAGTTGGCTGCCGCGATCTTGGAGCGCGGCACGATATCCGGTATGGCCGCTGTCACAGCGGGATTAAAAAATGCACCAGTGATCCCCAGAATGATGCCGATGGCAAATAAGCCGATGATCGCAAAATCTGATTTTTGTTCGAGCTTGAATAGATATAGGCTGAAGCTACTCACCGCAATCGCATTGATCACATCGCTGATAATCAAAATTTTGCGCCGAGAAAATCGATCAGCCACGATCCCAGCGAACGGTCCCAGAATAATGATCGGCAATCCCGAGAACATCCACATCAGTCCCATTAAGGTAGCTGACCCAGTGGTGTGTTTCAAAAACAGGGCCATCGCTACCCCATACATATTGACCCCCAATCGGCTAATGAATTGCCCTTGCCATAATAGAAAGAAATTTTGATTGAACAGCTTTGTCGGTTGATTCAAGTATATCTCCTCATGTTTCAGGGGCGAAGGACCCAAGTTCTTTTAAAACGCCCATCGCTCTTGGTCAAGCTCTCTCCCCCTTTTTTCGCTGCTTCATCAGTGTTTGATTGAAGAATCAGAATCCATTTAAGCGCGAAATACCGATTTAAAAGGTCATCAAAACCACTTGGTCACCAGGCACTGGCAATAGTTTCACAGATTCAATCTGATAACTATTTCAGTCCAATAAAAACCTACTCATTTAAGAGCCGAGTGTTGTAACACGCGATTATCACCCTCTCGACATTTGTTCCATCTTATCAGAAATTTGCTTTCAATGCCGCTTCTAGGCATTGGCTCAGTTTTTCTGCTAAGATTTTAACGTGCGGTTCATGCAGCATGGTGTTATGATTTCCAGGGACTTCATGCAGCTCCACACCTCCCATGGCGACGCGGCTCCATCCCAGATCTCTCTCCTCGGTCTCGTCTCCATGTCGCTCCAGAGCCTTGAATAGCGTCACTTTGCCTGGGTATTTTTTCACTTGATAATTATTCCAAGCTTCCATCTGCTTTTTCAGCATATTGACATAGCTGCGGAATTGATTCACCCGTACAAAGCGCGAGATCATCTTCTCCTTTTTCAGCCGCTTCAAGACGAATTTGTATTGTTCTGTTTCGCTGAGCTGCTTCAACTGCTCCATTGGAAAAGTGATTCGACCATTGAACATCCCCTGGAGGAATTCGGCATTATCAGTCGGTGCTGCTTTCGGTAAGAACGGACCTTGATCGAAAATTGCCAATAACGCCACCTTTTCGCCCAGGGCATGAAGCTGTTGAGCCATTTCAAAAGCAATAATCATGCCCATCGACCAGCTTGCAATGAAATACGGGCCTTGAGGTTGACGCGTCTTGATGGCTCGAATATAATAAGCAGCCATCTCCTCTATCGTGGAGTGAGGCTCCGCCTCCCCATTGACACCGCGAGCTTGAAGCCCATAGAACGGTTGATCTGGCAATTGCCGAGCAAGGTCAGCATACCAATGGACGCTCCCTCCAGAAGGATGCACGACAAAAAACGGTGGCCGAGAATGGTTATCCTGAAACACTACCAATGAAGCCGCAGCGTCACTCTCCCCCATCGCCTCAGGGCTGACCAATTTTCGCTCTGGTTCGCGCTGAGAACGAATGATTTCAGCCAGATGACGAATGGTCGGCTGTTTGAATAGCGAGACCAGCGGGATCTCGATCTCAAATTGGGCTTGGATCTTTGCCAATAAATGGATCGCAAGCAGCGAATGACCGCCCAATTCGAAGAAATTGTCTGTCACCCCAATGGGACTGACCTTCAACACGGATTCCCAAATTTTGACCAGATCTGCTTCAATCGGATCGCTGGCAGGCACATGCTCTTTGGTTCGAACCACGCCATTCAGTTCCGGCGCTGGGAGCGCTTTGCGGTCCACCTTACCATTGGGCGTCATCGGAATCGCATCCAGCTTCACTAATGCTGAGGGAATCATATATTCGGGCAATTGCTTGCTTAAAAACGCCCGCAATTGACTCACTTCGATCTCCCCAAGTGACTGATCAGCCACAAAATAGCCGACAAGCCGCTTATCCCCGTCCGCCATTTCCTGGGCAATCACTACTGCCTGGCGGATGCCAGGATACTGGCGCAGCACCTGCTCGATCTCTCCAGTTTCGATCCGAAAACTTCTGATTTTGACCTGATGATCCGCACGGCCTAAGAACTCAATATTCCCATCCGCGAGAAATCGGCCCAAATCGCCGGTTCGGTACATCCGCGCGCCAGGTTCATCGCTGAACGGATTTGGAATAAATTTCTCAGCCGTCAGATCAGGACGACGATAATAGCCGCGCGCCAACCCTACTCCACTGATATAAACTTCGCCGATCACACCGATCGGTACTGGCTCGAGATTTCGATCTAAAATGTACATCTGGATATTGTCGATCGGTTTCCCAATCGGCAGGTTGATGACATTATCTGGGACCTCTCGAACCAGATAACAGCCAGGACCGATAGTGGCCTCAGTGGGCCCATAACCGTTGTAGAATTTTCTGCCTTGCGCCCAAATTCGAGCCAGCTCTTTGGGACAAGCTTCTCCCGCCGAGATCAAGACCTTCAGGTTATCCAGGCCCTCTGGCGAGAGGATTTTTAGAATGGCTGGCGGCAGAATTGCAAAAGAGATCTCCTGGTGTTGGAGCAAACCATGCAATTTAGAGATTGAGAGCAATGTTTCTCGCTGTACCAGGTATAGCGTTGAACCTGAGAGGAGAGCCGTATAAATTTCTGCCAGTGAAGCATCGAAGCTGAACGACGCAAACTGAAGCACACGATTGCCTGGAGGAATCCCCATTTTTTGAATGTGGAAATTGATAAAATTGCATAGCCCTCGATGTCGCAAGAGTGTACCTTTTGGCTTGCCAGTCGATCCGGAAGTATAAATCATATAGGCCAAATTTTCTGGCATGACGATATTATCCGGATTATCATCCCTGGCGCTGTCGAGTTCCACCAATAGCTCATCCAACATCAGTGGCTGGATGCCGTTCAATGGCAATCGATCGGCGATTATCCGCTGGGTTAACAACACGGGCGTCTCGGTCTCAGCCAACATGAAAGCGAGCCGTTCAGGCGGATAGGATGGATCTAATGGCACGAATGCGCCACCAGCTTTCAGCACCGCCAATTGTGCGATAATCATCTCGATCGATCGCTCGAGGCAAATCGCAACCAAAGTCTCTGGGCCAACGCCAAGTTGGCGCAAATGGTGAGCCAATTGGTTCGACTTTCGATTTAGCGATCGATAGCTCAACTTCTGGTCCTCAAAACAAACCGCGATGGCAGATGGAAATTTGCGAGCCACCATCTCAAACCATTGATGCACGCAAAGCTGAGATGGAAATGCCGAATAGGTCTGGTTCCATTCTACCACCATCATCTGTCGTTCTGATTCTGTGAGAATTGGCAGATCTTTGATGGGGCGCTCTGGCTGGGCCAGCATCGCCGTTAATAATAATCGAAAATGGCGAATCATCCGCTGAATGGTGGACGCATCGAATAAGTTGGTATTATATTCAAATGCGCCAGTGATCTTCTCTCCAGCATCGATCATTGATAGTGTCAGATCGAACTTGGCGATGCCAGTTTCTGCCTCCACTGGCGTTAAAACGAGATCAGTCAAATGTTCTCTGGCTGGTCGGTGATTTTGGAGAGTGAAAACCACCTGGAACAACGGGCTAAAACTCATGTCCCGCACAGGTTGCAATGCATCGACGACTAGTTCGAACGGAACGTCCTGATTGGCATAGGCCTCTAAAGTAACTTGTTTGACCTGGTCGAGCAGGGCTTTAAAAGTCAGAACGCCATCGAATCGCGCGCGCATCACCAGCGTGTTGACGAAGAAACCGATCAGCCCTTCGATTTCAGCGCGATTGCGGTTGGCGATCGGAACGCCTACATTGATGTCATCCTGTCCAGAATAGCGATGCAATAAGACTTGGAACGCCGCTAAAAGGGTGGTGAACAAAGTCGTCCCCTGCTGCTGGCTGAAAATTCTGATTTGCTGGGATAGATCTTCAGGGAGTTCAAATGCCAGCGTATTTCCATCGAATGTCTGGATCGGTGGTCGGGGTCGATCGGTTGGCAATTCCAATAAAGCCGGGCTGCCAGCTAATTGCTGCTTCCAAAAATCGAGTTGCGTTTGCAATCTTTCTTCGCAAAGCCATTGCTGTTGCCAGTATGCGAAATCCGCATATTGGATCGGAAGTTCAGGCAACGGCGAGGGCAGACCGCGCGTAAAAGCCTCGTACAGAGCGGTCATCTCACGAATGAATATATTCATTGACCAGCCATCAGAAATGATATGATGCATATTCAACAGAATGATATGATCTTGATGGCCCAGCTTCAACAGCTTTATCCGAATTAGCGGCAATTCCGACAGATCAAATGGTTGCTGCGCCTCTTCAGCGGCAATATGCATCGCTTCTTTTTGTTGCTCTGCTGGTGGTAAATGAGTTAGGTCGGTTATCGGCACAGAGAGTTTCAGCTCTGGCGTGATAATTTGTATTGGTCTGCCATCTTTTTTGGCAAATTTGGTCCGCAAGATTTCGTGTCGACGAATGATCTCATTCAAGCTTCCTTCCAATGCCGATAGATTCAGTGGCCCGGTTACGCGGAATGCTGCTGGCAAATTGTAGAACGGCGTGTCTGGTTCTAATTGATCTAAGAACCAAAGTCGCCTCTGGGCATAGGAAAGCGGCAGATCCCGATCCCTCGGCACCGGTGTAATTTTCGGCTCATCGATCCGTCGGGCGTTTTGCGTCGTCTCGTCGATGATTCGGGCCAATGCCTCAATTGTCGGTGATTCAAACAAGCGGCGAATCGGCAATGCAACCTGGAACTGGTCTCTGATTCGAGACATCAATTGCGTGGCGATCAACGAGTGGCCGCCGAGCTCGAAGAAACTATGCCGAATTCCAATTTGATCGATTTCGAGCAACTCCTGCCAGATCGCTGCCAATTGTTTTTCGGTTTCGGTCTGGGGAGCGACATAAGGAACACCCAGTTCGCCGCTGATCAGATCTGGTTCTGGGAGCGCCTTTCGATCGACCTTGCCATTGGGCGTCAGCGGCATCGAATCCAGCCTAACGAATACTGAAGGAACGCTATATTCTGGCAGCTTTGTCTTTAAGAATTCGATCAAATCGCTGGTGGACAGCGGTTCTTGAGATTTCGGAACGAAATAAGCGATTAATCGATGATCCGGACTATTGGGCCGAATTGGCTTGGCTACCACTGCGGCATCCAAAATCAGCGGATGGTCAAGCAATGCCGATTCAATTTCACCTAATTCGATTCGAAATCCTCGGACCTTCACCTGGTGATCGATACGGCCCAGAAATTCGATATTACCATCCGACAAGAATCGAGCAAGATCGCCAGTTCGGTACAATCGCGCACCGGGCGTTTTGCTGAACGGATCTGGAATAAATTTTTCGGCCGTCAGATCAGGACGATGGTGATAGCCACGTCCCACGCCAATGCCTCCGATGAACAGTTCCCCTCTAACACCCCGAGGCACTGGATTGAGATGTTGATCAAGAATATAAAGCTGCATGTTCTGAATCGGTCGACCAATGGGGATGGTAGTACATTCGTCTGGGATCTGTTCGACCAAATAGCTCGTAACACCAATGGTCGTTTCTGTGGGGCCATAGGCATTCAACAACCGCCGTCCTTTGGACCACCGCAGCGCAATATCTTTTGTGCACGCTTCTCCGGCAGAAATGATGGTCGTGAGATGGTCCAATCCCTCTGTAGGCAGAACCTTCAACAGCGACGGTGGCAGGGTTACGGTCGTGATCCTCTCCCGTTGGAATAATTCGATCAGGTCCGGAGTCGACAATAGCGTATCGCGGCTGGCTAAATACAATGTTGCACCAGTCAATAGCGCCATGAAAATCTCCGATACCGACGCGTCGAAGCTGAACGAAGCGAATTGCAGCACGCGGCTATCGCAGGTCACCGAAAAGTCCTGAATTTGCGAATGCGTGAGATTGCACAAGCCGCGATGCGGCAGCATTACACCTTTCGGTTTGCCAGTAGAACCAGATGTATAGATCATGTAGGCCAAGTTATCGATGGTCGCGCCACTGATTGGATTGCTATCATCCTCTGCGGCGATGAGATCCCAGTCACGATCCAGGCAGATCGCTTTGGTGCCATTCAACGGCAATCGCGGCAATAATTTCTGCTGGGTGAGCAGCACCTTGAGCTCCGCATCCGCTAACATGTAAACGATCCGCTCCGATGGATAAGCTGGATCGATGGGCAGATATGCTCCGCCCGCTTTCATAATTCCGAGCAAACCCACCACCATTTCGATCGAGCGATCGACACTAATGCCCACTACGACCTCTGGCCCGACACCCATTTTCTGTAAGAAGTGGGCCAATTGATTGGCGCGTTGGTTCAACTGACGATATGTCAATTGCTGATTTTCGAACGCCAGCGCAATCGCCTCAGGCGTTCGCTCCACTTGAGCTTCAAATAGCTTATGAACGCACTGCCGATCTGGATAAGGCGCAGCGGTCGCGTTCCAATCATAAATATAACGTTCATACTCTTGTTGTGATAGGAGCGGCACTTTGGAGATACTTTGCTCTGGATTTGTCACCATCTGGTTTAAGAGATTCATGAAATGCCGCACCATCTGGTCGATGGTCTCCCCATTGAACAGATCCGTATTAAATTCCAGAACGCCAGCGATGCCATCTGGTCCAGGTTCGAGCGACAACGTCAAGTCGAATTGGGTGGTACCAATCTCCGACATGATTGGGATCATCTGGAGCCCAGACGACTGGATCGCCGAACGAGGATTGTTCTGCAAAATGAACATCACCTGAAATAGTGGGGTGTGGCTCAAGTTTCGTTCTGGCTGGATCTGTTCCACCAATTTTTCGAATGGGACGTCCTGGTTCTGATAAGCTCCCAGGCAAACCCCTCTCACGCGGCGAAACAGTTCCACAAAGCTGGGATCCCCAGAAAGATCTGTTCGCAATACGAGCGTGTTAGCAAAGAAACCAATGAGTGCCTCCACTTCCTTGCGCGTGCGATTGGCGATGGGTGTACCAATACTAATGTCGCTCTGCCCAGAGTAGCGATAAAGCAAGGTTTGGAAGGCTGCAAGCAGAGTCATAAATAATGTAGCGCCATGCTGCTGGCCGAGATGTTCGATTCTCTCTGCGAGTTCCCGATTAATTTCGAACGCGCGCAACGATCCATTGAACGTCTTCATCGCTGGCCGCGGTCGATCTGTGGGCAGTTCCAACAGAGCAGGGGCGTTGGCGAGCTTCTTCTTCCAATAGAGCAATTGTCTCTCCAAGACCTCCCCAGTCAAATAGCTTCGCTGCCAATGAGCATAATCGGCAAACTGGATAGGCAATTCGGGGAGCGGCGAGGGCCGACCTTGAACGAACGCTTCATACAGCGCGGCCATCTCGCGCATTAAGATATTTACCGACCAACCATCTGAGATGATGTGATGCATGGTGAATAACACCACATGATCCTCAACATTCAATTTCAGCAGGGTGGTTCGGAACAATGGCCCATGCGCCAGATCGAATGGCAATCGGGCCGATTCATTAGCGAGACGTTTGACCTCTTGTTCTCGTTGCCATAATGGCAATTCGGTCAAATCGACGATGGGCAATTGCACTTGGGCCTGCTGGTCGATCACCATGATAGGTTTGCCCTTCTTCTCAACAAAGCTGGTTCGCAAGATTTCGTGTCGCCGCATCACTTCAGCGATGGCGTTCTTGAGCGCCAGCAAATTCAAATTGCCTTGCAACCTTACCGAAGAGGGGATATTATAAAATGATTGACCTGGATCCAATTGATCCAAAAACCACAACCGCTGCTGGGAGAAAGAGAGGACCAGATCTGTTGATCCATCTCGCGGCACTGGCTGAATTGGAGTGCTGTCTGTAAAGCCTTGCTCGACAAATGCCCGATCAATTCGTTCTGCCATCGCAGATAAAGTTGGGGCTTCGAAAATCGTGATCAAAGGCAGATCAACTTTGAACTGTTCTCGAACCCGCGCCAGTAACTGGGTCGCCAATAATGAATGCCCCCCCAACTCAAAAAAGCTATCGTAAATCCCGACTCGATCGATTTTGATCAGCTCGGTCCACAGCTTCGCCAGTTCAGATTCGGTCCGAGTCCGTGGAGCTACAAATTCCTTCTTGATATCTGATCGAGACAGATGTGGCGCAGGTAAGGCCTTGCGATCAACTTTGGCATTGGAAGTCAATGGGATCGAGTCGATCTTCATGAACGCTGCTGGGATCATGTACTCGGGCAATTGCTCCTCGAGGAACGCGCGCAATTCATCCATTGAAGGTGCAGGTTCCTGGCCCGGCACATAATAGGCAACCAGCCGGGTATCGCCATCAACCCTCCAATCGATCACCACATTCTCTTTGATGCCAGGATGTTTGCCAAGTGTCGCTTGAATTTCTCCCAATTCGATGCGAAAGCCACGGATTTTGACTTGATGATCGATACGACCAAGGAATTCGATATTCCCATCGGGCAAATATTTGGCCAAATCGCCGGTCCGATACAGTCGCGCGCCCGGTTTTCCTGAAAATGGATCAGGAATAAATTTCTCTGCCGTGAGATCTGGGCGATTCAAATAGCCGCGCGCTACGGCGACACCGCCGATATACATTTCGCCTGGTACGCCGATTGGAACAGGTTCAAGATTCTGATCCAGCAAGTAGACCTTCATATTGGCAATGGGAAACCCGATTGGCACCGATCCGCGCTTGCGAAAATCATGCGGAGTGTCGTAGTTCATGCACCCCACAACGGTCTCGGTGGGACCATATTCGTTGATCAATTTCGTATTTGGCGCGTATTGCAACCAGAAGGCGATATGATCGCTGGTTAGATTTTCACCGCCAATGATAAATGCATGGACCAAATCTGCAGCTTCCTCGGCAGGCAACTGATTGCCCAGCAATTGCAGATGCGCTGGAGTAATTTTTACGATGCTAAAATTTCGATACTGGCGCAGGGATTGCGCTACGATCTCGATATCCTTGCTTTCTGGGACAAGATAAACGGCACGCCCCACCAGCAGTGGCGCATAAAGACCAGTGATAGTGGCATCGAACGCCAGAGACGAATGGACCAGCGATCCCCTCCCCTGTTTGAGCGGATAGTTCTCCAAACACCAAAACAGATAATTCATGAATCCGCGATGCGTAATGAGCGTTCCTTTGGGCTTACCGGTCGAGCCTGAGGTGTAGATCACATAAGCCAGATGATCGTCATCCAACTCGACAGAAAGATTTTGGTCGCTTTCGGAAGCAATTCTCCTCCACTCGAAATCGAGACAGATGATCACAGGTGGACGACCAGCCTGGGGTTCCATCATCTTGGTAGATTGCGCTGGCAAATTAGCAACGAGTCGTTCCTGAGTGAGCACGACGGTGGCATTGGCATCTTCGAGCATAAAAGCGACGCGCTCTTTGGGATAGGAAGGATCAATGGGCAAATACGCGCCACCTGCCTTCAATACGCCCAGCAAGGCCACCATGACTTCCAACGATCGCTCCATGAAGATGGCGACCATCCTTTCAGGTCCAATGCCCATTTTCTGGAGAAAGTGAGCCAATTGATTCGCAGCCTGGTTCAACTCCAGATAGGTCATTTGTTCGGTCCCAAAGACCACGGCTGGAGCGTGGGGCGTCCGCTCCACTTGAGCCTCAAATAGCCGATGGACAAACCGATGCGCTGGATAAGCAACATCGGTGTCGTTCCAAACCGTGATCGCGCGATGGCGTTCCTCGGGGCTCAGCAATGAAATCTCATCGATTCGGAGCTCAGGCTGTGAGACCATTTGCTTCAGCAAGTTTTCAAAATGCTGGAGCATTCTCACGATCGTGGCTTCGTCAAAGAGATCGGTGTTATATTCCAACGCCCCAGCTAATTTATTTCCCTCCTCCAACATGAACAGCGTCATGTCGAATTTGGAGGTGCCGCTGTGGTTTTCAATCGGGATCACACTCAGTCCCGAAATGGTGCTTGCCTGTCGTGGGACGTTCTGAATCACGAACATCACCTGGAACAGGGGCGAATGGCTCAGATCTCGCTGAGGCTGGAGCGCATCGACTAATTTTTCAAATGGCAGATCTTGATGCGCATAAGCGCCAAGCGCGACCTCTCGTACTCGGTGCAACAATTCCCTAAAGTTTGGATTGCCCGACAAGTCAGTGCGGAATACCAGGGTATTCACAAAGAAGCCGATTAAGTTCTCCAATTGCCCATTGGTTCGGTTGGCAATTGGTGATCCTACCAAAATATCCTGCTGTCCAGAATAGCGATAAAGCAAGGTCTGGAACGCCGCCAACAGCGTCATGAACAACGTGGTCCCTTCTTTATTCCCGAGATCCTTAATGGCCTGGCTCAATTCCTCTGAAAATTCGAATGTCTTGTAGGCGCCATTGAAAGTTTGCACTGGAGGTCTGGGCCGGTCCGTGGGAAGCTCTAATCGCGCTGGAGCGCCGCTCAATTGTTGCTTCCAATAATTCAATTGCGCCTCTAACACCTCGCCTTGCAACCATTGTTGCTGCCAATAAGCGAAATCGGCGTATTGGATCGGAAGCTCGGGCAATGGCGATGGACGATTGTGGGTGAAAGCATCGTAACAAAGCGTGATCTCCCGCACCAGCACTGCGGAGGACCAATCATCCCCAATGATATGGTGCATGGTATAGAACACGACATGATCATCGACATCAAGTTGGACCAAAGTTGCTCTCAACAGCGGGCCAATGGTGAGATCGAATGGGCGCTGAGCTTCCTGTTTCGCAATAGCTTGTAATTCCAGCTCACGATCGTCCAGCGGTACAGAGCGCAAATCGACTTTTCGCAATGGGATGATCATATTGGGATGAATGACCTGATACGGTTTGCCGCGATGGGAATGAAAAGTTGTTCTCAGCGACTCGTGTCGTCGGACCACTTCATTGAGGCTCTGCTCTAAGGCCTCGACATCCAAATGACCTCTGAGCCGAACGGCTTCGGGAATGTTGTAGAATGGGCTATTGGGCTCTAATTGATCCAAGAACCACAACCGCTGCTGAGCAAAAGATAGCGGCAATTCTTGCTCCCGAGGAACGGGAACAATGGGGGGCGCTTCAAATGCCCGTTCCGAAACCAAGGCAATGTCGATCTTCTTGGCCAATTCAGCAATAAAGGGCACTTCAAATACAGTGCGCAATGGCAATTCTATGTGGAACTCAGCCCGAATGCGCGAAACCAGTTGCGTGGCCAATAGCGAATGACCACCTAACTCGAAGAAATTGTCATTGACGCCGATCTTCTCAATTCCTAAAAGCTGAGTCCAAATTTGAGCCAGCTTTTGCTCAACTGGTGTTCGGGGTGCAACGTATTCGGTCGCCAAAACCGCAGCAGATTGCTGATCTGGGGCAGGCAAAGCTCGTCGGTCGATCTTGCCATTTGGAGTCAACGGCATCTTTTCGAGAAACATGAAATAGGATGGCACCATATATTCGGGCAATTGTTCCTTAAGAAAACTATGGAACTCGCCCACGGTGGGTTGTACCCCATTTTTGGTCACGATGTAAGCCACCAGCCGCTTGCTGCCTGGGGCATCTTCCCGAGCGGATACCACCACATCTTTGACGCTCGGATGTTTTTCTAAGGCACTTTCGATCTCCCCCAATTCGATCCGATAACCGCGTATCTTGACTTGATTGTCGATCCGGCCCAAAAATTCAATGTTCCCATCAGCCAAGAAGCGAGCGCGATCCCCAGTTCGATATAAACGATCGCCAGGAACCTGGCTGAATGGATTCGGAATAAACTTTTCTGCCGTTAAGTCAGGACGATTGAGGTAGCCCCGCGCCAGGCCTGCGCCTCCAACACAAAGTTCGCCCGGAATGCCGATCGGCAATGGCTGGATAAGCTCGTCGACGATATAAATTTTGGTATTATTGAACGGAATACCGATTGGGACCAATCGCTCCAGCGATAGATTCAAATCTTTACTCTCAAAATAGGAGCTATCGATGGTTGCTTCGGTTAGGCCAAATGTGTTGAGCAATCGTGTGCTGGGACTGCAGTATTTCAAAAATTTCTTGTATTCGCCAACATACCAGACATCGGAACCCGCAATTAAGACTTTCATGAATTTGAGGTCTTGACCAGTGGTGTCCAAATATTGGACCAGGTTGCGCAACACTGCTGGAACGAATTCAGCGATGTCAACCTGCTCTTTCAGCATTAGCTGATACAATTTATCCGCCTCTAAAAGCAGATCTCTGGGCACCAGCACCAATTTGCCTCCAGAACAAAGTGCTCGGACCAGGTCTCCAGAAAACACATCGAACGAGAAACTGGCCATTTGCAAATGGCTGGTCGCATCGGTGCGCAGCCGAAATGTCTCCTCCCAGGCATGATATTGATTCACCAGCGTCTTATGCATCACCATGACGCCTTTGGATTTGCCCGTCGAACCGGAAGTATAAATGACGTAAACCAGATTCTCCGGGGTCACATGCACCATGGGCTTGTCAATTGGCTGTCGGGCGATTTTCACCCAATCTGTATCCAGACAAATGATCTCGCCATCATAATCGGGCAAATTAGGAACCAACGAATGCTGGGTCAGCAATACCGTAACGTTGGAGTCCTTAAGCATGTGATCAATGCGATCTGGCGGATAGGTCGGATCGATCGGCACATATGCCCCGCCAGCTTTGATGGTTCCGATCACGCCCACGATCAAATCTAAGGATTTATCAGCGCAGATGCCCACCAATTTCTCTGGACCGACGCCATGTTTTCGTAGGTAATGTGCTAATTGATTCGCGCGCTGGTCCAGTTCTCGATAAGTGAGATATTGCCCATCGAACGCCACGGCAATGGCATCGGGCGTGGATTCTGCCTGAGCTTCGAACAACTGGTGGATGCACAGCCCCCGTGGATAATCCGCTTCGTTTTTGTTCCACTCCACAACCACCTGCTGTCGCTCGCTGCCGGTTAGCAAAGGCAATCGCGAAATCTTTTCATTCGGATTAGCAACGATCCCTTCAAGCAATTGCTGATAGTGATCGATCAGTCGGCGCATGGTGGAGGCATCAAACAGATCGGTATTGTACTCGATAGAGATATTGGCGCCATACGATTGTTCGGTCACCATGAGCGTCAGATCAAACGTCGACGTACCAGCATTGATATCGAGCGTGCTGAGATGGACATTGGGCAATTCCACCCCACCGTTCATCGGATTATTTTGCAAGATGAACATCACTTGAAATAGCGGCGAATGGCTCATATCCCGCTCTGGTTGAACCAATTCCACCAGTCGCTCGAACGGAATATCTTGATTGGCATAGGCGCCAAGCGTCACCTCTTTCACTCGCTGCAACAATTCCCGGAATGAGGGGTCGCCGCTGAGATCGGTGCGGAGCACCAATGTATTGACGAAAAATCCAATCAGCGATTCGATCTCGGCACGGGTCCGATTAGCAATTGGCGAGCCGACAGAGATATCTTCTTGTCCAGTGTATCGATGGAGCAATACCTTAAAAGCAGCAAGCAGCGTCATGAAGAGCGTGGTGCCTTCCTGACTGCTGAGCGCTTTTAATCGATGGATCAATTGACCGGGCAGCACTGCATCCACATTATCGCCATTGGATGTCTGAATGGCAGGTCGCGGCCGATCGGTGGGCAACTCCAATACCTGAAGCTTGCCATATCGCCCATTGAGCTGATGTTTCCAATAGCTCAATTGTCGCTCTAATACCTCTCCGCTGAGATACTGTTGTTGCCAAACGGCGAAATCGGCATATTGGATGGGCAATTCTGGCAACGGATCAGGCTCGCCCTTGACGAAGGCATTATAAAGGACTGAAATCTCACGAATCAACACGCCAACAGACCAGCCATCAGAAATGATGTGATGCATGGTGAAAAGCACCACATGATCTTGATCATCCAATTGGATCAAACTGACTCGCACCAATGGCCCTCGGGCGAGATCAAATGGCTTTCTGGCCTCAAGTCGAGCCAGGCGGATCGCTTCGGACTCGCGCTGCTCTGCTGGAAGGTGTCGCAGGTCCTGTTTCGGCAGGTTGATCGGTTTGAATGGATGGATCACCTGGACTGGCTTGCCATTCATTTTAGCGAATGTGGTGCGCAACGTCTCATGCCGTCGAACGATGGCATTGATGCTCCGTTCTAAAGCCTCCAGATCCAACTTCCCCCGAAATCGAACAGCCGAAGGAATATTATAGAACGGGCTATTCGGCTCAAACTGGTCCAAAAACCAGAGCCGCTGTTGCGCATACGATGTCGGAAATACAAAGACATCCTGTTGTTGCGTTACTTCATTTACCTCAGACATGTTGATGATCCCATTTTGTTGCTTGTATCCCTGTTGTCAATCCCAGCTCTCGAGATAATAGGACCCGAAAGCAAGAGAATCTCAAACTGCTGATGGTGTTTGATTTTAAATTTTAACTTGAATCCTAAAAACTGCTTCGAAAAAATCGTTCTTGATCTTTGCTGAGCTACGCCGTTAAGTCGGACGTATCGCTTACAATGACATAACACTCTAGGAGCAACGCCATTAAGAGGTCGGCGGTTCAGATACTACCATTCGGATGGATCTCATTGTCGATTCAGATCGCTGGTAGAGATTCTCACTGACACATCAGCGAGCTTGCGTGATGCCCGTTGGGCTAGGGTGCAGAACACGCAATCACAGTGATGCGATGCTTTGCAAAGCCCGCGATTTAGCTCGTTTGCAATTCCGCAAGACTGACGCGATGCGCCTCGCGGGATATTCGCTGAATCGCTGGAGGCTGCTGCTGGCTTTTAGCCAGTTCCTTTTGGTGTTCGATCTCTTGGGCCAGATCTGCGATCCTCGGCTTTTCAAATATGATTCGCAGCGGCAATTCCACTTGAAAGCTGGATCGAAGCCGAGATAGAAACTGGGTTGCCAAAAGCGAATGTCCCCCCAAATCGAAAAAGCTATCGTAAATCCCCACACGTTCAAGATTGAGTAGCTCGGCGCAAATTGCTGCCAATTTCTGCTCGGTTTCGGTGCGCGGTGCAATATATTCGCTTTCCAGGTCAGGTCGTGATTGATCTGGCTTTGGCAAGGCGGCTCGATCGATTTTGTTATTAGGAGTCAGCGGAAATTCATCCATTCTGACAAAGAACGAGGGGACCATATATTCTGGCAATCGTTCTCGCAGATAATTTCGTAGCTCGCTGGTTTTAAGTTCGACTCCGGGCCGCGTCACAAGATAGGCAACCAAGCGCCGATCTCCGGGCGGATCTTCTCGAGCCAAGACGATAACATCCACCACATCAGGATGCTCTCCAAGCACCGCCTCGATCTCCCCCAATTCGATGCGGAAACCGCGAACTTTCACTTGATGATCAATCCGGCCAAGGAATTCGATATTGCCATCAGGTAGATAGCGCACCAGATCGCCCGTACGATACAGTCGCTCTCCAGGAACTGAACTGAACGGATTCGGGATGAACTTGTCGGCGGTCAAATCTGGTCGCCTTAGGTAGCCTCTGGCTAAGCCCACACCAGCAACGCATAATTCTCCAGCGACACCAATTGGGACTGGCTGCCAGAATGAATCTAATACGTACAATTGAAAATTATTGATCGGCCTACCGATGGGCGGTCCCTGTCGATAATGTTGCGTTACATGGAGCATGGAAGCGCAAACTGTCGTTTCTGTTGGCCCATAAGCATTGAAAAACTTCCGCCCCGAACCCCATTTGGTCACAATTTCCGCTGGGCACTTCTCACCAGCCGTGATCATCACCCTGAGATCAGGCAATGGATGCTCTGGCATCACCGCCACCACCGACGGCGGCAGCGTGACGACATTGATCTGCTGCTCGGCCATAATATTGACGAGTCCCTCGCCAGATGCGAGCTGATTGCGCGGCGCAAGACAGAGCGTTCCATGGTTCAGGAGGGCCATCACCGTCTCCCAGACCGCAGCATCGAAACTGAGCGAGGAGAACTGCAAAATTTTCGTGCCCAATTCGATGTCGAATGCCTGTTGCTGCGCCTTAGCTAAATTGCAGAGACCGCGATGCCCCAAGATCGTGCCCTTAGGCTTGCCAGTCGAACCAGAGGTGTAGATCACATACGCCAAATTGTCGGGTGTTGGGATGATCGGCAAATCCTCATCAGAATATTTTTCGGCAATGTCCCGCCATTCCGAATCCAGCGGGATTATTGTTGCACTATTGTTGGGCAGGTTAGCCATGACCGCCTGCTGGGTCAATATCACAGGGATCCGAGAATCTTCGATCATAAATGCCAATCGCTCTGGCGGATAAACTGGATCGAGTGGCAGGAAGGCGCCACCAGCCTTTAGTGTTCCCATGATGCCCACCACCATCTCCAGCGATCGCTCCATGCAAATCCCCACTGGGACATCAGGCCCTACGCCCAGCGTTTGCAGATGGCGTCCCAACTGGTTGGCGCGACGGTTCAACTCGTCATAGGTCAAAACTTGGCCCTGATAAGTTGCGGCAATGGCCTCGGGATGTTTGCGCGCCAATTCTGCGAATAGTTCATGCACGCATCGGTCATCGGGAAATTCGGCCGCCGTCTCATTCCAATCCACCAACATGAGTTGCTTTTCTTCAGGAGCCAATAGCGGCAACCGCCATACCACCTGATCCGGATCATCAATGATGCTTTGCAGCATGACGTGAAAGTTTTTGAACATCCGTTCAATTGTGCTCTCATCAAACAGATCGGTGTTGTATTCGAATCCGACCGAAAGACCTTCTGGATGTTCGCTCAGGATAATAGATAGATCAAATTTGGCCACTCCGCTCTCCGCTTGAATCGGGGCGATGGTTAGATCCGTCAGCTTTAATTGCTGAGCAGGGGCATTCTGGAAAACGAACATCACTTGAAATAACGGGGTATGGCTCAAATCTCTTTGCGGGTGCAGGGCATCGACCAACATTTCAAATGGAACATCTTGATGGGCATATGCCCCCAGCGCCACATCCCGCACCTTGCCGAGCAATTCTCGGAACGTGACCTCCGGCTCAATGAGGGTTCGCAAAACCAGAGTGTTCACAAAAAACCCAACGATATTTTCGGTTTCAATCCGATTCCGGTTGGCTATGGGCGTTCCAACACTGATGTCGTTTTGCCCGGTATATCGCGCTAATAGGGTCTGGAACGCAGCTAACATGGTCATGAATAGGGTGACCTGCTCTTGTTGGCTAATCTCCTTTAGCGCATCAGCTATTTGTTTTGGCAGCGAATATTGGACAGTTCGACCGTGAAACGTCTGAACGGCAGGTCTGGGACGATCCGTCGGAAGTTCCAAGAGCGGAGGTGCGCCTTGGAGTTGTTTTCGCCAATAATCGAGCTGTGCCTCTAACACCTGCCCCTGCAGCCAATTTCTTTGCCAATAGGCAAAATCTATATATTGCAGCGGCAATTCTGGCAATGGAACCGGTCGATTCGTAACCAATCCCTGATATAAAGTGGCTACTTCCTTGATCAACAATCCCACAGACCATCCATCGGAAATGATATGATGCATGGTAAAGAGCAAGACATGATCCTGATCCGCGACTTTAACCAAATGAATGCGAAGCAATGGCCCATGAGCGAGATCGAACGGCTTTTGCGCTTCTTGCTCTGCTAGATGCATGATCTTGATCTCCCGTTCTGCTGGATCCAGAGCTGTGAGATCCGTCTTTTCGAGTGGCAGCGGCAGATGAGTGGCGATATTCTGATATGGCTTGCCATCCTGCTCTGGGAAGGTCGTGCGCAATGCTTCATGACGTTCAATTATTGTCTCGAGGCTTTTGATGAATGCTGACTCATTGAGCGAGCCAGTGAGCCGTAATGCCGTGGGGATGTTGTAAAAAGCGCTATTCGGAGCCAATTGGTCCAAAAACCAGAGTCGCTGCTGGGCAAATGATAGCGGCAGATCCCCCGTTCGAGGAACTGGTGTCATGGGAACAACTGGAATGCCTTGTGCGCTCAAGCGATAATCATCGATTTTTCGGCCCAGAGCGAGGATCGTTGGGGATTCAAAGATCTCGCGCAGTTCCATCGGCACTGCAAACATCTCTCGGATGCGGCTCAACAATTGGGTGGCTAATAGCGAATGCCCGCCAAGCTCAAAAAAGTTATCATGGATCGAGATGCGATCGATCCCAAGCACTTGACTAAATATGCCAGCCAAAAGCTCTTCGGTGGCAGTTCGTGGGGCTACCATTTCGTGGCCCATTGATACTTGTCCTTCATCAGGGGAGGGGAGTCGCCGGCGATCCACCTTGCCACTGGAGGTCAGAGGGAACGACTCTAACCTCACAAATGCTGCTGGCACCATGTAGTCAGGCAGCTTGCTTTTTAAAAAGCGATGCAGATCTGTAACTGAAGGAACTTGTTCGACATCTGGTTTGGTAGTAAAATAGGCTACCAAGCGCTTTTTACCCAATGGGTCATCTGTGGGCATGACAATAGCCTGGTGAATCGCGGGATGGCTGTTGAGGGCCGCTTCGATCTCACCAAGTTCGATGCGGAAGCCACGAATTTTGACCTGATGATCAACCCGGCCGATAAATTCCAGCCTTCCATCCGCGCGGTATTGTGCTAAATCACCAGTCTTATAAAGTCGAGCTCCTGGTTCGCCGCTAAAGGGATTTGGGATGAATTTTTCCGCCGTTAGATCGGGGCGATGAAGATAACCGCGCGCCAGTCCGATCCCACCAATGTGAATCTCCCCGGGCACACCCACTGGTACAGGTCGCAGATATTTATCCAGAAGATAGATTTGCTTATTGCCGATCGTTTTTCCAATGGGCACGCGAGTCTCGCTGGCAGGAAGCTGCTTCACAATATTCCAACTGGCGCCGATCGTCACTTCGGTTGGGCCATAGCCGTTCCAAAAATTGCGGCCGTCTGACCATCGCTGTACGATCTCTGGAGTGCATGCCTCCCCAACCGACATCACATCCTGGAATGCTGGAAGACCCTCTGGATCGAGCACGGCAAGCAGCGACGGAGGAAGAGTCGCCAGGGTAACCGCCGTATCGCTGAGCAACTGATGCAACTCTGTCACTGAGAGCAGCTTCTCTTGACGAGCCAGAACTACGGTTCCTCCGGCCACTAAAGGTGGAAAAATCTCCGCCACCGATGCATCGAATCCGATCGAAGCGAATTGCAGCATGCGACTATTGGGCCCGATCTTTAGATCGGCATTGAACACTGTGACAAAATTGCAGAGACCGCGATGCGTGAGCAATGTCCCTTTAGGCTTTCCCGTCGAGCCCGAAGTGTATATCACATAGGCTAAATTATCGGGCAATGCAAGATTATCTAAATTATCGTCGCGCTCTTGGGCGATCTTCTCCCAATCAGTATCAATGTGAATCGTTTTTATCGACGTCTCTGGCAGAACCGAACTCAAATTGCTATGGCTGATCAGAATCGATACATCAGAATCTTCGAGGATAAAGCCCAGTCGCTCCTTTGGATAGGTACTGTCCATTGGAACATAAGCGCCGCCAGCTTTCAATACTCCCAGGATCGCCACAATCATCTCGATGGACCGTTCCAGACAAATACCGACCTTCACTTCTGGCCCCACCTCCAATTTTCTTAAAAAGTGGGCAAGTTGATTGGCACGCTGGTTGAGCTGCTGATAGGTGAGCTGTTGATTTTCGAACATCAAAGCGATCCCTTCTGGAATATTCGCTGCTTGGGCTTCGAACAGTTCATGGACACAGCGGTCGCTGGGAAAATCGGTTTTTGTTTCATTCCACTCAACCAAGAGCTGATATCGTTCGGTTTCGGTTAAAAAATCGAGTTGAGACAATGGCTTCTCAAAGCTGGTCAAAAAATTGATCAACACTTGCTGCATTTGGTTCAGCATTCGAACGATCGTTTCGCGGTCAAAACGCGCCTTATCGTACGCCATTTCCAGGCCTAACTGCTTGCCTGGTGAAGCGACGACGGTCAAAGGGTAATTGGTTCGAGAATAGAATTCGAATTCCTCGATGGCAAAGCTGTGCTGGCTCTCGTCCAATGTCTCAGTCACTGGATAGTTTTCAAACACCAGAATGGTATGAAACAGGGGAAGATTTCGAGGAACTTCGCTCCACCCTTGGATATCGGTCAGCGAGCAATACTCATATTGTCGCATCTCGCTGAGTTGCAGTTGCAGATTTTTGAGCCAATTCAGTAACGGTTGATCGCCGTGGAATCGGACTCGCACTGGCAGGGTGTTAATGAACAATCCTAGCATTTTCTCAGCCCCAGGCAGATCGGCCGGGCGGCCCGAAACCGTAGCACCGAACACCACGTCATCTTCGCCACTATACAGGCCCAATAACAGGGCCCAAGCAGCCTGGACCAACGTGCTCATGGTGATCTGATGGGTGCGGGAGAATTCCACCAGAGCATCTGATTCGGCTTTCGGGAGCATTATTTTTTCGCGACCGTAATCGTCCTCAAGCTGGATTGATTGAGAGAGCTTGCCGATTTGACCGATCGGATTTGGCGACAAAAAGCCACTGAGCTGATCGCGCCAATAGCGCTCGGCTTGATTCCGGTCTTGCTCTTGGAGCCAGGCGATGTAATCGCGGAACGGCCGGGGCAAAGGCCGTTGCAGGGTTGAACCATTGCAATAAGCCTCATAATAGGCAAAAACTTCATCCAGCAGTAGTGGCATGGACCAGCCGTCGATCAATAGGTGATGGTGATTCCAGATCAGTCGATAGCTATCCTCGGCCTCCTGAATAAGAGTGAAGCGCATTAACGGTGCCTGAGACAGATCGAATTTTTTCTTCAGTTCAGCCTGCAACAATTTGCTGAGTTGCTTATTCCGTTGATCAGGATCAAGCGCCCGCCAATCTAAGAATGTGAATGGGATTTTTACTTGCTGATAAACCACCTGTACTGGTTCATCCAAATCTTCCCAGATGAATGCCGTCCTCAAAATTGGATGCCGATCCACAGCGGTCTGCCAAGCGCGTTCGAACGCTGCTATGTTCAGATGACCTTTTAATCGACAGCTCACTTGCTCGCTGTAGACACCAGCTTCAGGTGAATACAAACTATGAAACAACATGCCCTGCTGCATTGGGGAAAGCGAATAGATGTCTTCAATATTCTCCCGACTCATTCCTACACCCTCTCCATTGTTTTGATCAATTTCTGCATGACCTTATCCAGTTTTTTCTGACTGAGTTTAGCGAGACGGAAATCCGATGGAGTGAAACCGATGATCTCTGAGCTCTTTGAGTGAGCAATCATCCCACGCAACTCCGAGATAAAGGTCTGAGCCAGATGCTCCACGGTTGACCTTCGCATCAGATTCTCGCTGTACTTCCACTCAAATTGGAGCTTTCCCCCACTTACGCTTCCATTGATTTCGATGATATGGCTGCGCTGGCCCAAATGGCTTCGCTCTGGTCCCTTCGATTCCCTTGCTACTGCAAAGATACCTGCCGCACCAGCCTGTTGATCAAATTGCCCCAGATAATTGAAAACGATAGGGGCTTTTGGTAACATCTGCATTTGATGGCGAATTTGTGGATCGTTACATAAATATTTCAGAATACCAAAACCAATCCCTTGATCAGGAACTTTGCGCAACTGTTCTTTAGCCATCTTTACGCTCTCCCCTCGGGTTCGGCTGGAGCGCAGATCGAGTACCACGGGATATACGGCAGTAAACCAGCCCACCGTTCGCGACAAATCCACCTCGGCAAATAGATCCGCGCGACCATGGCCTTCCAGATCGACGAAAAGCTGCCGCACGCCGGTAAAGTGATAAAATGTCTCCGTTAATGCGGTGAGCAAAACCTCGTTGATCTGAGCATGATACGCCGCTGGAACCGTTTTCAAGATTTCAGTCGTATCCTCGACATTGAGCCCAACCACCACGGTGCGTTCGCTGGCCTCAGTATTATCTCCAGATTCAAAATCGAACGGTATTCGACCAATAGATCGTTTGAACTGATTCAACCAAAATCCTGCTTGCTGTTTCAATGACTCGCTCTGAGCGTATTCGTTTAGCCTGCGCGCCCAATATTGGAACGATGTGGTCTTCGCTGGCAATTTCGTCGGTCGGCCAGCCTGAAGTTGATGATAAAGCGTTTGCAAATCCTCTAGCAAGATTCGCCATGAGACCCCGTCAACGACCAAGTGATGGATGACAATCAACAGCCGCTGTGCGCGATGTGGCCCACAATCGATTAGCATCAATCGAACAACTGGGCCCTGTTCTAAGGAAAGACTGCGCTGGCCGCGGGCAGCATGCCGTTCGATCTCCTGCGATAGCTCCAGATCGGAAACAGAAGATAGATCCACCAGTTCAAATGGAACTGCTACATCGCCTTCTGGAATATATTGTTCCCAGCCAAATTCCGTGTACCGGTAGCGAATGCGCAATGCATCATGATGCTGTTGAAGTTGCTCGGTCGCTGCTTTTAAAATCTCTGGATTGAGCCGCTCTTTGACCTCAAAGAACACGGATTGATTGTAATGATGGGGCTCAGCGAAGTTTTGGCTGAAGAACCATCGCTGAATCGGCGTTAATTCGATTTTCCCAATGACCAAAGCTTGTTCCGCTTGAATGTTCTGCCCCATATTGGCGACAGAAGCAAGCCCAGCAATGGTGGGATGTTCGAAAATCTGCTTGGGCGACAGCTTTAGCCCCGCTTGATTCGCCTTTGCGATCACTTGAATCCCAAGGATCGAATCCCCGCCCAGTTCAAAGAAATTATCATTCATGCTGATCCGTTTGACGCCAAGTACCTGACGCCAGATCTCCGAAAGTTTCTCTTCCACCGGGTTTCGAGGGGCGATGAAACTGCTATCCATTTCCAACCGAACTGGATCTGGAGCAGGCAGATTGCGACGATCGATTTTTCCAGTCGCGGTGCGTGGTAAGCGGTCCAAAATAACAAACGCCGACGGAATCATGTAATCTGGTAGCCGCTGCTTGAGATAGCCACGCAATTCGCTCATGAGCACGACTTTGTTCTCCAGCAATCTCGCAATGGTGTTGCGCAGCAGTTCTTGATCGGATTGAGTCATTTGCCTAAATGCGACGCCGATCCGCTCCCCGCTTTGCCAAACGAGCTGGGAATCCAAATGAATGGCGCTATTATCACTGGGCAGTTTCACCGCTACCCGAATATGCTTTTGAGCGTCCAGAGACGGGATTGGCGAAATGGTCATCAGCCTTGCCCCGCCCTCGGAAATATCCTCGGTTTTGAACAATGCTCGTTGATTGCCATTGAAGTCCAATGAAGCTTCGCTTAAAAATGGTACACGCACATGTCTGCGTTTACCAAATTTTCCATCGCTATTTGATATAGCTGGGACACAATAAGCAATCAGGCGTTTGGTATGGGATTCATCTTCTCGGGCAACAACCGCCACCTCGCGAATTAATTTATGCTTCTCCAGTTCAGCTTCGATCTCCGAAAGTTCGATGCGGAAACCTCGGATTTTCACCTGATGATCCTGGCGACCGATGAACTCGATCGTGCCATCTGAACGATAGCGCGCTAAATCTCCAGTGTTATAGATCCGTTCACCGGGATCTTTGCTAAACGGATCGGGGATAAATTTCTCAGCGGTTAAGTCAGGACGGTTAAGATATCCCCGCGCAACACCAGCACCGCCGATGTACAAGGTCCCTTTTACTCCCACCGGCACGGGCCGCATGTCTCGATCCAAAATATAAATCTTGGCGTTCGCAATGGGTCGACCGATGGGCACTTCAGTTCCCTCTTGCCAATTACTGGCTGGATCATCAGGGTCAAAACTGGTGGCAATGATCGTACCTTCGGTTGGCCCGTAGGTATTAAGCCACTGAACCCGATTGCCGACGATTTTCCGCCAACTGGCCAACCGTTCCGATGAGGCCTTATCCCCACCTACAATCACCAGACGCAATGAGTCAGGAATGTTTAATGGGTTCAACGTCATCTCATAAACCCATTCTTGCCAATAAGCCGTGGGCAGATCCAGCACTGTCAACTGGTACCGTTTCACCATCTCCATCAGATCAACCCCAGTAGCAAGGCCATCATCAGCGCTCCGCAACACCAATGTCGCCCCACTCAGCAAGGTCGGGAAAATTTCTTCCACCGCTGTATCGAAGTTGATCGTCGCAAATTGCAGCACACGATCCCCAGGTCGCAAGCGAAATTGAGCGATGCAATGGAGGTTGTGGTTCACAACAGAACGATGCTCCACCATAACCCCTTTTGGTCGGCCCGTGGAGCCTGAGGTATAAATCACATAGGCCAATTGCTGAGGCGAAACCGTGCCCTTCAGATCGGCTCGCGGCTGCTGAGCGATACCAGGCCAATCCCTGTCCAAACAAATCATTTTTGCTCGATAGGGCTCTAATGAGTGAACTAATGATTGCTGAGTAACAATCAGGGTTAAGTTCGCATCGTTGATCATGAATGCTAATCGATCGGCGGGATACCGTGGATCAAGCGGCACATAACAGCCGCCGGCTTTCAAAATCCCCAAAATCCCCACGATCAGCTCCAAGGATCGATCGAGACATAATCCCACTGGCACGTCTACTGTTACCCCAGCTTGCTTTAGTGCCAAAGCCAATTGATTAGCCCGTTCATTCAATTCACGATAACTGAGCGCTTGATCCTCATAAATCACCGCAATCGCTTCTGGTGTGCGATGAGCTTGCGCCTCAAATAGCTCATGGATCGCTTTATCCTTCGGAAAATCGGCCATGGTGTCGTTCCATTGATCCAGCATCAACCGCTCTTGAGCTGGTGTGAGAATCGACAGATCTGTGATTCTGGCTGCAGGATTTTCAAGGATCCTTTCGAGCAGCAAGCGAAAATGCTCGGCCATCCGACTAATCGTTTCTGGCTTAAACAGATCCGTGTTGTACTCGAATGCCCCAGAGAT
The DNA here is from genome assembly GCA_034506395.1 of candidate division KSB1 bacterium. Classification (NCBI taxonomy): domain Bacteria; kingdom Pseudomonadati; species Candidatus Zhuqueibacterota bacterium. The sequence continues at coordinate 185,581 of JAPDPQ010000006.1, forward strand.
GCCATCAGGTCCCTCAAACAAGAGTAGCGTCAGATCGAACGTCGAGATTTTAGTATCCAGTTCGATCGAACGGAGTGTCAGTCCCTCCACTGATTGTTCGTGTCGGGCAACATTCTGCAAGGTGAACATCACTTGAAACAGCGGAGAATGGCTCATATCTCGGTGCGGTTGAACCGCATCCACGATCTTTTCGAACGGGACATCCTGATGCATGTAGGCGTCCAGGGTCGTGGTCTTCACCTGGTCTAACAATTGTTTGAAACTGAGTTGACCAGTCAGCCTGGTTCGCAAAACTAGGGTATTCACGAAAAATCCGATCAGGCCCTCAATCTCAGCTCGGTTGCGATTGGCGATGGGCGTGCCAACACAAATGTCGTCCTGTCCTGTGTACCGATAAAGCAAAGTCTGAAAAGCTGCCAACAATGTCATGAAAAGCGTCGCACCATGCTCACGACTCAGTCGATTCAGTTTCTCGGCAAGGGCTTTGGGCAATGCAAATGGGAAATGGTCCCCATTGGAAGTCTGCACGGCTGGTCGTGGAAAATCAGTTGGCAATTCCAGCGAATCTGGACAATCAGCCAATTGGTTCTTCCAGTAATTGAGCTGCGCCTCGAGCACCTCACCCTGAAGCCAATTCCGTTGCCAATAGGCGAAATCTGCATATTGGATATTCAGCGCTGGCAATGGGGAGGGCATTCCAGCCAGGAAGCTCCGATAGAGCACCGCCATTTCCGAAATCAATACTTGTGACGACCAGCCATCCGAGATGATGTGATGCATGGTGACAACGATAATATGATCTTCTGGCGTTAGGCGAAATAGCAACGCTCTCAGTAGCGGCAACTGATCCAATTTGAACGGCCGTCGGATTTCTTCGCTGGCGAACTCCGATGCCACTGCCTCTCGATGCTGCGCGGGCAATTCTTGCAAATCCACCAACGGCAAAGGAATGACCAGCTTCGGAGCGATCATGAGTTTCGCTTTGCCAGCATCATTGATAAAGCTTGTTCGGAGATTTTCGTGCCGCTCCACAATAGCATTCAGGCTTTTATGAAGGGCCGCCACATTCAATTTGCCAGTCAACCGAAAGCCCATTGGAATATTGTAAAGTGGGCTTTCGGGTTCCAATTGATCCAAAAACCAGAGCCTCTGCTGAGCGAACGATAATGGAAGGTCTTGAGTTCTCGGCACTGGCACAATCGGTGGCGCAGCGCTGATAGTACCCTGTCGTTGAACGCGCTCAACCCGTTGAGCCAATTCTGCTACTGTCGGTGCTTCAAACAGATCGCGCAGTGGCAATTCTACTTTCAAAATTTCGCGGATGCGCGATATGACTTGGGTCGCTAAAAGTGAATGCCCCCCCAACTCAAAAAAATTCGCATTGGCCGCTACGCGATCAATTTTCAAAATGTTCCCATAGATCGAAGCCACCAGCTCTTCCACAGGCGTGCGCGGAGCGATGAAGCTCTCTTCAGCCAATTGCGACCAATCGGGCGCTGGTAAAGCCCGACGGTTGATTTTCGCGTTCGGCGTTAGCGGTAATTGTTCCAAATAAACAAAAGCCGCGGGCACCATATATTCGGGAAGCCGGCCTTTCAAAAAATCCTTCAATGCCGATATACTTGGTGGATTTTGTGTCGAGGCTACAAGATATGCCACCAAAACTTTATTCTCGGGCAGATCCTCCCGAACAATCACCACCGCCTCCTTGATCCCCTCGAACCGTTTCAATGTTGCTTCAATCTCTCCCAACTCGATGCGAAAGCCGCGCAACTTCACTTGATGATCCACGCGTCCGAGAAACTCGATCTGGCCATCTGGCAAATACCGAACTAAATCGCCAGTGCGATAAAGTCGACTGCCTGGCGTGGTGCTGAACGGATTCGGAACGAAACGTTCCGCGGTCAATTGCTGCCTTCGATGATAGCCCCGAGCCAAGCCATCTCCTCCGATATATAGCTCCCCTGGCACACCGATGGGAACTGGCACCATGTGCCGATCCAGCACAAAATGAGTGACATTATTGATCGGTCTGCCGATCGCAGGGCGCTCTGGCCCTTCCTTTACGACACAAATGGTTGAATCGACAGCACACTCAGTGGGACCATACATGTTATAAGTGGCCACTTGTTGGGACTGACGCAACATTTGCCAGGTGGCGTGGTCGATCGCCTCACCTCCAGGCAACAGAATCGAGGGTGTCCAGTCATTTCCCTCGAGCATTCCCGCCGAGATCAATAGCTTCAATTGGGAAGGGACACAATCTAACACCTCGATCTGCTTATCTCGCAAATATGCTAACATCGCCTCACCGTCCAACCGGATATCCTGCGGGATGATGCAGAGAGTATGCCCGCTCAAGAGCATCACCAGTTGCTGGACCGAGGCATCAAATAACAACGGCGCATTGAGACTCACGCGATACGGTCGATCTTCATGGTTTGAATAAATCGTTTGTCTTAGACCAGACCACAAATTTACCACAGAGCGATGTTGTAACATCACCCCTTTGGGCTGTCCTGTAGAACCAGAGGTATAAATCATATAGGCCAGGTTCTCTGGCAGCGTGAGGTTTTCAGGATTCTCGTCAGATTCCTGGCTAATCGTTGGCCATTCTTCATCCAGAAAAACGATCATTCGATCTTTTCCCGGTATCGCTGCAGAGAACCGTTTTAGCGTCACTACCACCGATACTCCTGAGTCGGCCAGAATATAAGATAGCCGCTCAGCAGGATAGCTTGGGTCTAGTGGGACATAAGCAGCGCCAGCTTTCAAAATTCCAAGCAATCCCACAATCATTTCGATCGATCGGTCCAAGCACAAACCAACCAGTTGATCTGGCTTTACGCCGAACTTTCTTAGATATTGGGCAAGTTGGTTAGCCCGAGCATTAAGCTCCTGATATGAAATCTGATCGGATTGGTACTCCACTGCAATCGCCTGGGGTGTGCGACGCACTTGTTGTTCGAATAGCTGATGGATACACTGCCCGCCGTCATAGTCATTCTCAGTTTTGTTCCAATCCACCAATATATGTTCTCGTTCGGCGGCAGAGAGCATTGATAGAAGAGAGATGGGCAGCTCAGGATGCTCCACAGCGCTTTGCAGCAAAATCTTAAAATGCTCCATCATCCTGTGGATCGTATCTGGGAGAAACAATCGCGTATTGAATTCCACCATGCCCTTAATGGCCCCATCGACCTCACCCACATTGAGACTGAGATCGAACTGCGCCACACCGCGATCGAACAAAAGCGGCCGAAGTGTGAGATTCGGCAATTGAATGGGCTTGTTTGGTGTGTTTTGCAGCACCAGCATGACCTGAAATAAAGGTGTATGGCTCAGATTTCGTTGCGGTTGCAACACTTCCACCAGTTTCTCGAATGGCACATCCTGATGCGCATAGGCTCCCAATGTGGTTTCCTTCACGCGTGCCAACAATTCATTGAAACTCGGATCGCCCGAAAGATCGGTATGAAACACCAATGTGTTGACGAAAAAGCCGATCAGGTCCTCGGTCTCTTTCCGCGTGCGATTGGCGATCGGTGACCCGACACTGATCTCATCCTGCCCAGTGTAACGATGCAGCAATGTCTGAAAACCAGCCAACAGTGTCATAAATAGCGTAACATTCGCTTGACGACCGAGGCGATGTAATTCAGCCACTAGTTCCTTTGGCAATTCAACCGGCAGCGATGCCCCTTCAAAGCTCAGTTGAGCGGGCCTCGGAAAATCCGTTGGAAGTTCCAGTACCGCGGGATCAATCCCCAACTTTTCCTTCCAATAGCGCAATTGTCGTTCTAATGTCTCTCCTTGCAAATATTCTTTTTGCCAACGGGCAAAATCGGCATATTGCAGTTTGAGTGGCGCCAGCGGCGATGGCCTTCCATTTGAAAAAGCCTGATACAAAGTGGCCAGTTCTCGAATTAAAATCCCCATCGACCAGCCATCGGCAATGATATGGTGCAATGTTAGCAGGGCAATATGCTCACGCGCATTCAATTTGATCAAGGTGACTCGCATCAAAGGCGGACGCTTAAGATCAAATGGTCGCTGCGCTTCTTGACGTGCAAGAATTAAGACTCTCGCTTCGGCCTCGTGTGGACTGAGTTCAGTGAGATCGATCACTGGCAGCTTTAACTGCAATTTTGGCGCAACAATCTGAACCGGCTCGCCATTTAAATTTAAAAAGCTGGTACGCAGCACCTCGTGGCGCGCGATCACTTCATTCAATGATCGCTCCAACGCCCTAACATTCAATTCCCCTTCTAAACGAAAGGCTGAAGGAATGTTATAAATCGGATTCCCTGGCTGTAACTGATCTATGAACCAAAGCCGCTGCTGTGAAAATGAAAGCGAAAACGAATTGTAATCGTTTCCATGTTGCTTCAATTTCAATTCTAATACTGCTCGTTTCTGGGGTGAAAGCACCGCCATCATCTTCGTATAATCGGTCATTATCCCTCACTTGAGATTTGGCTTAAATTTCTGGATAAAAGCCCCCTGCCGGATCGATGCTCTGAAATGTTTTTGGCAAAAATCAGAGGTATTGGCTGTTGTGCCTTTGATGACGTGTTGATCGGATTTGGCTACCTTCAGAATTATCTCAATTCATCGCTTTATATTAGAGTCATCAAAAATCAGTTGCGTAAAATAAAATTTTGCTATTAGCTCTTGACTATCAATCTGAATTTTCAATTTTGATCACAAAGCTTTTCATTCGAACCAAGCTTGGCCGAACATATCAATATCCGCTCCCGGCTTAACAAATTAATAAAAAATCCGCCAATGAACGATTAGCATCAATCCAAGCGAGTTCTCTGATCCCGCTTTGTCCTTTGGAGCGGAGCGATGAGCCATGAAATCTTATTGAAAAAAAATTGTTTCCAAAATAGCTATATGGCCCCACTTCCTCATAAAGGCCAGATCACTCAAATTCTCATTTAATGTTGTTCTGATGCCAATAGTCATCTGGCGGATCAAAAAAGCCGAATTTAAAAAATGATTTTTTTACTCTCCGCAAAATAGCTTTGAAATGTTTTGAATCATACTTGAAATTTTAAAATGAAAATTATTTCTCCAAATTATCCCACGAAACATCTGGGATGACACGAAGCTATTTTCTAAACCACATTTTAGCATGATTTCGTGTTTTTCGTAGGCAAAAATTTTTCATCTCTGCCTTGCTGTTCATTTTCGAAAATTACATTACAATTAAGTATTGGCTATCAATGCTTCCGCCTCCTCATCCGACATCTGCTCCAGTTCCGCCAGCAGTTCCTCGATGCTCTTCTCGCCCCGATGGGTCACCTCGATTGGAGCCTGCTCTTGTTCGGAGATCTTTGGGCTTTCCAAAACTTTCTGCGCCAGGTCGGCGATGGTCGGGAACTCGAACAAAGTACGCAATGGTAATTCCACCTGAAACGCATCCCGAATATGCGAGATGAACTGCGTGGCCAACAGCGAATGGCCGCCCAGCTCGAAGAAATTGTCGTACACGCCCACCTGCTTGAGATTGAGCAATTCGGCGCAGATGGCGGCCAGCCTCTCCTCGGTCTCATTACGTGGGGCCACGTACTCGCTGCCCAATTCGGGTCGGGAGAGATCTGGGGCTGGCAATCGTTTGCGATCCACCTTGCCGCTCGGCGACAGCGGAAATTCCGACAGCGTCATGAACGCCGACGGCACCATGTATTCGGGCAAGCGCTCCCTGAGATAGCTACGCAGATCGCCGACAGTCAACTCCTTGCCCGCTTCGGGGATCAGATAGGCCACGATGCGTTTGTCGCCTGGCCGATCCTCCCTGACGATGGCGGCGGCATCGAGAATATCAGGATGGTCTTTCAGCGCCGCCTCGATTTCGCCCAATTCGATTCTGAAGCCCCGCACCTTGACCTGATGATCGATGCGGCCCAGAAATTCGATATTGCCATCGGGCAGATAGCGGACCAAATCGCCGCTGCGGTACAGTCGAGCACCCTTCTCTTTGCTGAACGGATCGGGGATAAATTTCTCCGCCGTCAGATCTGGCCGATTGAGATAGCCTCGGGCAACACCTGCTCCGCCGATGCACAACTCCCCTGGCACACCTTTCGGCACAGGCTGCCAATTCGCATCCAGAACATAGAGCTGGAAATTGGCAATCGGTTTCCCGATCGGCGGATTGTTTCGATAACCTTCGGGCACAAGAAACATCGAGGCGCACACCGTTGTCTCCGTTGGGCCATACGCATTGAAAAATCGTCTTCCCTTGCCCCAACGAGCTACCAGATCGGCGCTGCACGCTTCGCCCGCCGTGATAATCGTTCTCAAATGGGGCAAATCAGCATCGGGCACCACGGCCAACACCGAAGGCGGCAACGTCACCATCGTAATTTCATCCTGCTGCAACACCTGCAACAAGCCCTGTCCCGTGCTCAACATCTCCCGATGGGTCAAACTCAAGGTCGCTCCGCTCAACAATGCCATCACCATCTCCCACACCGAAGCATCAAAGCTGAGGGCGGAAAATTGGAGCACCCGATCGCCCTCGCCCTGGCCGAACGCCAATTGCTGCGCCCGTCCCAAATTGCACCAGCCCCGATGCTGCAGCATCGTCCCTTTCGGCTTGCCCGTCGAGCCCGAGGTATAAATCACATACGCCAGATTGGTGGGGTCGATCTCCAGATTCAGATTGTCATCCGATTCCTGTGCGATCTTGGCCCACTCCGCATCGACGCAGACCACCTTTGCCTGATGGGGATTGACCAGGCCCACCAATGCCTGCTGCGTCAGCAACACCGAAATCCCCGAATCCGTGATCATATAATCCAATCGTTCTGGCGGATAGGCTGGATCGAGCGGGATGAACGCTCCGCCCGCTTTCAGCGCCCCCATGATGCCGATCATCATTTCGATAGAGCGCTCCATGCAGATGCCCACCAGATGCTCTCTGCCCACGCCGATTTTGTTGAGATAGCGAGCCATCTGATTGGCTCGGCGATTGAATTCGCCGTAGGTCAATTGTTGCCCCGCAAAATTGAGTGCAACGGCATCGGGATTTCTTGCAGCTAAATTTTCGAACCATTGATGCATGCACAGATGGCTGGGGAATTCGGCCTGGGTCTTGTTCCACTGGTACAGCATCTCGTTCAATTCCGCCTGGCTCATGATCGGCACCGCCGAAACTTTCTGCTCGGGATCGGCCATTACGTTTTCCAACACGATGCCGAAATGCTCCATCATTCGTTCGATAGTGGAGCGATCGAACAGATCGCTGTTGTATTCAAAAGAAGCCGTGAAACCATTCTCTTCCTCGAAGATAACCAGCGAGAGATCGAATTTAGCCGTGCCGCTTTCGAACGGCACAGGGCTGATCGTGAGGCCTGGCAGCTCGATCTTTTCGGCTGGCGCATTTTGCAGCACGAACATCACCTGAAACAGCGGCGTGTGGCTCAAATCCCGTTGCGGCTGCAGCGCCTCAACCAGCGTCTCAAACGGCAGGTCCTGATGCGCATAAGCGCCCAGCGCCGTCTCCCGCACCCGCTTCACCAGCTCTTTGAAATTGGGATCGCCCGACAGATCGGTGCGCAGCACCAGCGTGTTCACGAAAAATCCGATCAGGCCCTCCAGCTCGGAACGATTGCGATTGGCGTGGGGCGTGCCCACATTGATATCGCTCTGGCCCGAATAGCGATAGAGCAACGTCTTGAACGCCGCCAATAGCGTCATGAACAGCGTCACGTTCTCCTTCTGGCAGAAGGCTTTGAGCGATTGCAGTAGCTCGCCTGAATACCTTTTTGAAATCATGCTGCCTTTGAAGCTCTGCACCGCAGGACGGGGCCGATCCGTGGGCAGCTCGATCACAGGCGGACTGCCCGCCAGTTTCTCCTTCCAATAGGCAAGCTGTTTTTCCAGCACCTCGCCCGATAGCCAGTTCTTCTGCCAATGGGCGAAATCGGCGTATTGAATGGGCAATTCGGGCAGCGGCGACTCTTTTCCTTCGGCAAACGCCTGGTACAATTCCGCCACCTCTTTAACCAGCACGCCCATGGACCAGCCATCGGAGATGATGTGATGCAGCGTGAACAGCACCACGTGATCATCAGGCTTGAGGCTGATCAGCGTCACCCGAAACAGCGGGCCGCTGACCAAATCAAACGGCCGCTGCGCTTCCTCGGTGGCCAGTTGCTGGACTTTTGTTTCTTGCTCCGCTTCAGGCAGATGGCTGAGATCGATCTCATTGATCGTGACCGAAAAATCTTCAGCAATCACCTGATACGGCTTGCCTTTGACGGCTTTAAAAGTGGTTCGCAGCGTCTCGTGCCGTCGTACGATCTCGGCAATGCTGCGTTTTAAGGCCTCTTTGTTCAAATGTCCCGAAAGCCGCATGGCCGAAGGGATGTTGTAAAACGGGCTATTCGGCTCCAATTGATCCAAAAACCAGAGCCGCTGCTGAGCAAAGGACAACGGCAGATCCTGATCCCGAGGGATGCGCTGGATCGGCGGTGCCTCCAGGCCCTGAGCCGAGAGTCGCTCCCGATCGATGATGCGAGCCAACGCCTCCACTGTGGGCGACTCGAACAGATGGCGCAATGGCAACTCGATCCCAAATGCATCCCGAATGCGGCTCTGTACCCGAACGCCTAACAGCGAATGTCCGCCCAGTTCGAAGAAATTATCCTGAACTCCCACCCTTTCGACCGCCAGCACTTGCGCCATGATGCCTGCGACCAATTCTTCAGTTTGCGTTCTGGGAGCGATGTACGCCCTGCCCAATTCAGGCCGACCCTGATCGGGTGCGGGCAAGACCTTGCGATTGATCTTCCCATTGGGGGTGAGCGGCATTTCATCCAGCTTCATGAAAATCGCTGGCACCATATAATCGGGCAGACGTTCTTTGAGATAAGCGTAAAGGTCATTGGCCGTAGGCTCGGCTGCCTTCGGATCCGCCACAAAATAGGCTACCAGCTTTTTCTCGCCTGCTTGATCCTCCCGAGCCAGCACCGCCGCCATTTTCACGGCTGGATGTCCTTGCAACGCCGCCTCGATCTCGCCTAACTCGATCCGAAAGCCCCGAATTTTCACCTGATGATCGATGCGGCCCAGGAATTCGATATTGCCATCGGGACGATAGCGGGCCAGATCGCCAGTGCGGTACAGCCGCTCCCCTGCTGCAGCGCTGAACGGATTGGGGATGAATTTCTCCGCCGTCAAATCAGGGCGATGCAGATAGCCCCGTGCCAGGCCAATGCCGCCCACGCACAATTCCCCAGCCACGCCAATGGGCACAGGCCGCAGATGTTCATCCAACAGATAAATCTGCTTGTTCAAAATCGGTCGGCCTATGTGAACCGATTTGACGTCCTCAGCGAGATTTTCAAATACGCTCCAACTGGCGCCGATCGTAATTTCCGTCGGCCCATAGCCATTGACCACCCGTCTACCTTTCGACCATTGGTTGATGATGTCAGTGGTGCACGCCTCGCCAGCCGAGAGCACCACAGCCAATGAATCCAGCCCCTCGGGCGACATCACAGTCAACATCGACGGCGGCAGGCTGATCGAAGTCACACCGTTTTCATCCAGCAATCTGGTGAGATCAACGGCTGACATCAGCGTCTCCTGTTTGGCCAATTGCAAAGTCGCCCCGCTCAACAGCGCCGTGTAAATTTCCGCCACCGAAGCATCGAAGCTGATGGAAGCAAATTGCAAGAGCCGACGATTGGGTTCCGCTTTCATCACTTCGGCATGGGCCTGGCAGAAATTGACCAGCCCCCGATGATTGAGCATTGTGCCCTTGGGTCGGCCTGTCGAACCCGAAGTGTAGATCAAATAGGCCAGGTTCTCAGGCGTGGTCGTTCGGCCCAGATTCTTGGTGCTCTCTCTTGCAATCGTTTCCCAATCGGCATCCAGGCAGATCATGGTTGCGCCTGTCTGGGGCAAATTCGGCTTCAAAAGTTGCTGGGTCAACAAGATCGCCACACCCGAATCCGTCAGCATGTATTCGATGCGGTCGCTGGGATAGTTGGGATCCATGGGCACGTAGGCGCCGCCCGCTTTGAGCACACCCAGCATGGCCACGATCATCTCCAGCGAGCGCTCCATGCAGATACCCACCAGTCCCTCCTGCCCCACGCCTGATTTTTGGAGAAAGCGAGCCAGTTGATTGGCTCGGGCGTTGAGCGCTCGATAGCTCATGGTCTCGCCCTCAAATGCCAGGGCAATGGCTTCGGGCGTCTTTTCCACCTGGGCCTCGAAGACCTCATGAACGCAAAGCTCGGACGGATAATCGCCGCTGGTATTGTTCCACTCCACCAGCAATTGCCGCTGTTCATCCTCCGTCAATAGAGACAAATTTTTGATGGCGCCATTCTCATGCTCGACAAAGCCTGCTAACAGAACCGCCAGATGATTCAGCATCCGCCAAATCGTGGCGTCGCTGAAGCGATGCGTATCATAGGCGATCTGCAGGAAAAATCGCTTGCCTGGCGAGGCGACTAGCGTTATGGGATAATTGGTCTTTTCGAACGAGCGAACGTTGCTGGCTTTCAAGCTGGTGTTCTGGCGCTGGAGCGTATCGTTCACAGGATAATTCTCGAACACCAGAATGCTGTGGAACAGCGGTGTATCCCGAGGCACTTCGCTCCAGCCCTGAATATCGGCCAACGAGCAATACTCGAACTCCCGCTGCTCGAATTGCTTCTGCTGGAGCTGTTTGAGCCATGGGACGAGCGATTGTTCCTCATCGACCTGAACTCGCACGGGAAGGGTATTGATGAACAGGCCGACCATCCTATCCACGCCATCCAATTCGGCGGGTCGACCTGAAACCGTTGCGCCGAACAGGACGTCCTGCTCATGGCTGTAACGGCTGAGCAGAATGGCCCAGGCGCCCTGCACGATCGTATTTAATGTCAATTGATGCTTGCGGGCCAGCGCCTCCAGCTTTGCAGTGGCCTCCTCGGGAAGATACAACTTTCGATCATCATAATCTTTTTCAGGTATGAGCTTGCCATCCAATGCGGGATCGCTGATCAGCGGTGTGGGCGCAGTGAACCCTTTCAGCTCATTGCGCCAGTATTTCTCTGCGGCAGCCTGATCCTGTTTTTGGAGCCAATTAATGTAATCCCGATACGGGCGGACAGGTGGTAATTGGATGGGTTTGCCCTGGCGCAGCGCCTCGTAGCAGGCAAACACCTCCTGAATCACGATGGGCATGGACCAGCCATCCAACAACAGATGGTGATGGTTCCAGACGAATTGATAGGTTTGATCAGAAAGACGGATTACGGCC